>JBBRBK010000034.1:0-21710 GCA_038205935.1 Campylobacterales bacterium | reverse complement strand
GAGATCTAAAGTGAGATAATTAATATCTCTGTTACTGATGGGAATGAAAATATTTTTTTCATTAATATTCGCAGTGACAAGAGCTTTCGTAAAAAGTTCACCGCGTTTTGAAACTACTTTGATAGCATCTCCATCTTTGATATGAAGTTTTTGCGCATCATGAGGATGTATCTCACAAAAGCTGAGTTCTTTAAACTTTAAAAGTGTTGCGGGAAGATTTGTTTTTGTTCCGCTGTGCCACTGATCTCGTGTTCGACCTGTTAAAAGTATAAAGGGATATTCAAGAGAAGTTTTCTCACTCAAAAGCTTGTTTTCCACAAAGAAGAGATTCCCTTTTTTATCAGGTGTTAAAAACCCTTTTATCTCCTCTCCCCAGATAAATGCATTGTTAGAAAGCTCATCATAATCCGCTTTATGGATATCCATATACCCGTTGAGTTTTGTCATCTCTTGATATTCCTCAAATATCTCTTTAGGATTTTTAAAATTAAAAGCCTCTTTGAATCCAAGTTCTTGAGCTATGAGCTGAAATATCTCCCAATCAGGTTTTGAGTCTATAGACTGACGAGTGAGGCGTTCTTGACGTGTGATAGTTCTATCCAAGTTGGTCTGAGTGCCCTCTTTCTCCCCCCAAGGAGAAGCCGGAAGTCTTACTTGTGCATACTTCGCTGTTTCAGAGTTTTCATAGGCATTTATCTCTACAACAAAAGGGATTTTTTTGATAAGTTGCTCCATCTTATTTCGATTTGGAAGATGATAAATCGGATCAGTATGACAGATAATAAGTACATCAAGATTGGCTTCAAGCATTTGCGTAGCGGTAAGTCCAGCACTTGTTGCCACATTTTCACTTTTCCAAAACTTACTTACTTTTTTTACACTTTCTTTATCAAAGCCAAGATGCACAGCAAGTGTTGTGCAAAGCCCTCCTACCTCGCGTCCGCCCATCGCATTTGGCTGACCTGTAAGGCTGAGCGGACCATTTCCTTCTTTAAATATTTTGCCAGTTAAAAGATGCGTATTAAGAAGAGCGAGATTTTTATCCACGCCTTGAACGGATTGGTTGAGTCCCATCGTCCATGCGGTGATGATATTTTCACTTTTTTTATAGAGCTCAAAAAACTCATCAAACTGCTCTTGTGTTAGCCCTGTACGTTTGAGCATTTTTGTGACTGGTGCGCGCTTGAATTTATTTTTTAAGAGTTCAAAGTTGTTGATATGATTTTCTACAAATTCTTTATTATAAAGCTCTTCATCGATAAGACGTTTTGAAATGAGGTTGAAAAAATCAATATCGCCTCCGACTTTTATAGGCAGGTAGATATCAGCGATTTTTGCCGTATCTGTGTTTCTTGGATCAATGACGACTACTTTTAAACCCTCTTTTTTTGCTTTTTTGATTCGGTTATGAAACACGACATGCGCTTCAGCGGTGTTAGCTCCAGCTAAGATAAGCAGGTCAGCTTTGAAGATATCATTCATACGAAGCGGCACAAAATCCGCGCCGATGCTTTTTTTGTACGCGACTACGGCACTTGACATACATGTACGACTGTTTGTATCTACATTTCCAGTGCCTATAAACCCTTTACCAAGTTTATTGGCAATATAATAATCCTCCGTTAAAAGCTGACCAGAGAGATAAAAACCGATTTTTTCTTTGGCTGTATTTTGAATCTTTTTTGCAATGAGAGAGAGGGCATCTTCCCACTTACATGTAAGCAATTCTTCGTCAATATTTTCACGCATCATCGGTCTCAAAAGTCTTGACTCAGTTTGTATACTTACAAGTTCTGAAACACCTTTAGAACAGACACTTCCAAAGTTTACGGGATATGTGACATTACCTATTAAACTTTTTTCATCATATTCCAAACCGCATCCGACACCGCAATATCCACAAACTGACTTAATCATCTTACACCTTATAATTTATATTTAAAAACTATAACACTAATTAATGTAAAATTAAGCTTGATATTGGTTAAAATTTAATCAATTTTCTGATTATTCAGAATACAATTAAAGACGTCTTTTTGCCGTAAAAATAGTTTATGTAAAATTAAGTAATAGAGAAAGAAATAAGAATAGGTTGCAGATTTTGGATTTTACTAACGACAAAACGGTCGCTTGGCTGATGATAGATTATAAGTTTACTACAAAGTGGGTTTTAAGCGGAGGTCAAAACTCTGCTTAATTGCTTACTTGCGAAGGACCCTTCGGGCATGAAACACTCGATAGATACAAAGATTTTTTAAAACTCTCAGAAAGCAGTTTTTTAATTGTCTTAATATTATTTGCACTGAATTCATAATTTTGATCCATAAACTTCGTTATGTGATAAACCTCAGTCACGGTGATTCCAAACGGATCTTTTCTCTCGACACTCAAAACACCATCATCATTAAAAGAGATGTAGTCAAGTTTTTTTCTGCTGTATTGGACATAATAAGTTAAAACGATCTCATCTGAGTGTTTTTTCTCTAACGCCACGACCACTTGTTGATCCTCTGCAATATCCAAAGAAACGATCTTTTTAAACTCTAAGGCACTCATATACCCAAGATATATCTTTGTATAAAGATCATGATATCTTTGAGTCAATGGTTCCTTTAAAAACTTCATATTGATAAGCTGCCCTTTGTTTTGACGCAAAGACTTTGTAATCCACGAGAGGATATTATAGTATTTAAAAGGCGTAACTCTCAAACGTTCAGCTTCTATGAGTTTTTTACTCTCTATAACTTTTTTTGGTTTTTTGTCGTAAGCTTTTGGATCTTTGAGATAATCTAAAACTTTTTGGGATGAAAAAGGTTTCGTAATCCAAACTTTACAGTAGTCCGGAAGCTGTTTCACTCCACTCACACCTTCATTGAGAATAATGAGAGATTTGACTATATATTGTGGAAAGATCGTCTCTAAAAGCGCTTTCTTCTTTCTGAGCCTTTTTTTAAGTTTGAGTACTGATTTAACCAGTGTCATCTCTACAAAATAAAGCTCAGTTTTAGTGAAGATCAACGCATCAAACTCTCCGATCTCTCTGCTCTTTGTACGATAAACAATCTGCGCTTTTTCACTTATGGAGAGCGTATTTGCAAGCGCTTTATCTTTATTTTGATGATGCCCTTTAAGAACAAATTTATCGACTTCATCTTGCACCGTAACATAAGCTAAAAGTTTCTCATACATGTAGTTTTCAAAAACTTCGCCCTCAAAAGATCTAAATGAGCTTAAATATCTGTTATCATCTTCTGGGACACCCTCTTTTATGAGAGAAAATAGATGTCTTACATTGTAATCGTAATATAAAACATTATCATCTATGTCGTCTTCTAAAAGATTTAAAATCGATTGTGTTGCTTCAAGCATTATTTTCCCTGTCTATCTTGCAACAATTTCGTTCTCCAAAAAGAACGTATCGATTACATCTCTATATTGTGCCACATCATCGATGCGGTTTACTTTATCTCTAAGCACTGAAGCTCCCTGATACCCTTTAGAATAGGTATGTGTATGTTTTCGAAACATACTAACACCGCGAGGACCGTAAAAATCTATCATCTTGTCAAAATGTTCCATGATGATTGCATGCTTTAAGAGCCTGTCTATCTCTGTTGAACCCGTTTTGAGTTGATGAAAAATCCATGGTGCACCTACAGCACCACGACCTATCATCACACCATCTGCGCCTGTATGTTCAAGTACCCACTGTGCTTTTTCATAAGAATCAATATCCCCGTTTGCAATTACTGGAATCTTTATAGCTTCTTTAATCTCTCTTATAGCATCATAGTCCACTTCAGCCTTGAATCTTCCAGCCCGCGTTCGTCCATGAACAGCGATAAAATCAGCACCGCTATCTTCTACCATCTTTGCTATATCGATATGATTTTTTTTCTCATATCCAAGTCTTATCTTCACGCTTGTCATAGACTTGTTAGAAGTATCTTTGATAGTTCGAATAATCTCACCCATAAGAGGCAGGTTGAGTAGCAACGAACTTCCACTTCCATGACCGACGATCTTAGGTACAGGACAGCCACAGTTAAGATCAATAACATCTATACCGCTTTGTTCGTTTAAAACTTCTACTGCCTCTTTTATGACACTTGCCTCTGCACCTGCTATTTGGACTGAGTAAGGATCTTCATTATCACTTTTTTCAAGCATATGTAGAGTTTTAGCAGAACCATGCGTAAGAGCATTTGAACTGATCATTTCACTCACTGTCAAATCTGCACCGAACTTTTTAACAACACTTCGAAATGGAAGATCTGTGTATCCAGCAAGGGGAGCCAAAACATAAATTGGCTGATCAAACGATATTTTTTTTTGCATTTAAAATTTTCCAGAAAAGTTATTTGAAGTTGAAATAAACTGCATTTTAGAAGAGAAGAGAGTGTTTAAAGAAAAAAATTCTCTAAACAAAAAGTGAAATATCATAATGTCTATTGCACTCTTTTAAAGCACGATATGCTTTAAAATTAAGGTACTCATTCGCTTGTGTATTTGACAAGATCTCATTTGCATGATATTGCATCTCTAAATCATACAACGTATAAAGATACGCACCAGTTGCATCATCATCTTTTTCACTTAAGAGCTCAAAGAGCTTGATTCTTTGCTCTGGAATCATACTTTTTGAAAGAGCTTGTGAAATACTAATGTAATCTTTCTCATTTAGCTCTAACATACCTATAAGCTCGATAAGCGTTTGGTTTGAAAGATCTAGTTGGTTTTGATCTGCATTAATGCGAGATAAAATATTATTAAGAGCTTCTTGGCTCATAAACTCTTTATTTTTTTCTATCACTGAAAATGCAGATTTCTTCGATGCATCACCATAAGCTCGCATGCAAAGCTCTTTTGAGTATCTGCCAGTTTTACCCAGAACATCTTCAGGAGAAAGTTCATGCGCGTCATATCTATTTTTATCATTTTGGATCATAAGTTCGTTGTCAATAGGTAAACTGAATTTTCTGAGATCTGCAACTTCACCACTTTTCACTCTACTCACTACTCTGAGTACATTTGCAAGTTTTTCATCTTCGATTGATGGCATCTGTGCATCTGAAATCATAGAAACATGATCTATAACTTTTCCAAGTTGCTTATATTTAGGTGTTTTAAACTCAAAATGACGATTTTCTTTGCATAAAAGCGCATCACCAACAGAGATCATCATTTTTTCTAAATCTTTTTCATATTTTCTTACTTTAAAACTTCCAAGAAGTGAATAAAAGGCCATATGAAAAACAGTTGCTACATAGAGTAAAACAACTGGAATGATAACTAACACTGCAATTGGCATTGATGGTAAACTCAACCCAAAAAGTCCAATTTCAATACTCTGTTGTGTTACAAAACCATATACATACCATCCAAGTAAAAGTACAAAGAGGATGACTGATATTGTGTAGCGCTTAATATACATTATCTATTCCCTAATTTTGAGTTTTGTTTCTCTGCGATCTCACGGCAATCGATGCAATATTTTGCATGAGGTTTCACTTTAAGACGAGGAATGCTAATAAGTTCTTCACACATTTCACATCTTCCATACGCGGCTTGGGTGATTTTATGTAAAGAAACTTCAATTTCACGAAGTTCTTTGCCTTGCTGTTCACTGATGGCATTTTCAACCAAATTATTATTGCTCATTACAGCAAAATCTGCATCATCATGCAATTTTTCTTGACGGAGTTGACCCATCTCTTCTTGAACACCAGTGATGTTTCTTATAATCTGTACTTTACGTACCTCAAGCATTTTTTTGAAAAAATCCAGTTCGCTTTGTCTCACGTACTACCCCGCTATTTATGATATGGATGGTTTGATAAAATTGAAAAACCTCTGTATATTTGTTCCAACAGAACAGCTTTTGCAATTTTGTGGCTCATCGTTATTTTACCTAGACTTATAACTTTGTCAGATCGGTTTAAAAACTCCTCTTCAAGACCGTAAGCTCCACCTATGTAAAATTGAATTGACATTTTACCATCTAAAAGCTTACTAAATTCAAAACTGTCAATTAATTTTCCATCAGGATGTAACGAAACTCTATATCCGTTGTTTGAATATGGCTCAAAAGCCTTTGTATAAGAGGCTTTTGAGGCATCTGTACTAATATTGTGAGCCTTTGTAATTTCTTTAGTAAATAGCTCAATATCTTGTACTTTTGCAAAGCGAGATATCATTTTTTCTAATTCTTTGTATAAAGGGTCATAAGTTGAACGCTCTTTTTTTGCAATAGAAATAATATCTATATTCACAGAAGTCCACTGCCAATGACATGATAAGTCACATTTTTAAAACTGTCATCCAAACGTACGCCACCAATTGCGCCAACAGGATGTTTTGAAAAAAAAGCTATCTCATCCAAACTTTCGCCTAAGATATTGTCTACATCTTTTGTTGAAGTTTTTCTATAAGCACCAAGACCTATGTAGTTCAGATCAAGCTCATTTGCTTGTAAAATCTCATCTTTATTGTGAGTAGATAGACCTAATATTTTGTCTTTGCCTATAACCTCTTTTAAAATCTTAACTGCTTTTTTGGCATCAGTATCAATCTTATAAAGATCTTCCTGACCAATATGCACACCATCACAAAAAGAGCTCAGTTCAAAGGCATCATTTACGATTAAAAAGCCTTCGAAAAGCTGTCTTAGAGTGATTAATTGTTGTTTTATAAAGGAGATATCTGCAGTTTTATTGCGATATTGAATCACCTCTGCATCATATTTTTTGGCTAGAAAAACAAAATCTTCCAAAGAAAGATTATGACTATCTAGCATCTCTTGATCGCAAAGTGCGTAAAGTCGCATATTACTTATTTACTAACATCTTTAAGAGATCAGACAAAGTTTGCTTCAGGTCATTTCTATTTACAACCATATCAATAGAGCCCTTTTCGAGTAAAAACTCCGCTCTTTGAAAGCCTTCAGGAAGATCTGAACCTATTGTCTGCTTGATAACTCTTTGCCCTGCAAAACCGACAAGTGCACCAGGTTCAGCCATTATGATATCGCCAAGCATAGCAAATGACGCGCTAACTCCACCCATCGTTGGATCAGTGAGCAGTGAAATATATGGAAGTTTATGTTCTGAAAGTTTTGCTAATGCTGCTGACGTCTTACTCATCTGCATCAAAGCAAATGTACTTTCTTGCATTCTAGCTCCTCCACTAGCACTCACAATAATGAGTCCCTCTCTTTTTGCAATCGCACGATTGACTGCACGAACAATCTTTTCACCCTCAACAGATCCAAGTGAACCACCCATAAATGAAAAATCAAATACAACTAATTGTGCGCTTTGCTCATTAATTTTACACTCACCGCTTATAACAGAGGATTTACGTCCAGTTTTTGCAAATGCATCTTCTACACGTTTTGCATAACTTATTTTATCTACAAAGTTTAAAGGATCAATAGGTGCTAAATTTGCATCAAATTCTACAAAACTATTTTCATCGCTCAAGAGTGCTATTCTCTCTTTTACACCAATTCGTAAGTGAAATCCACATTTAGGACATACATAGTTTTGATTTTCAATCTCTTTATAATACATAAGAGATTGGCATGAAGTACACTTTATCCAGTGTGCAGGAGCTTCGCTTTTTGTAGCCTGCTGTTTTTTTGCATTTGAAGTAAAGAGGTTAAAAAGACTCAAAAGTGTTCCTTGTTGTATAATTTACATAATTTGTCAAATAGATCAGAGTCTTTTGAAATTATGGTCATCCCGTCATCTTGATATATATGTAAATCTTTGCATATATAAAGACCGGCTTGCATGTCATAAACACGAATTGTACCAAAAAAGAGCATATAATTCACATAATGTGCATAAGCCAAAGAGAGAGCAACTGCTCCAGGGGATCTAAACTTCAATCTATTTTCTTTTAAAACAGCTAATTTTTGCGGATTATCATATGCTTTTTCAACGATTCCCACAGAAGAGAGTGAACTATTTTTTACCACACTTTGTTTACATGTAAAGTCATTAAGATAGGTTTTATAAAACTCAGTTTCTGTTCTTACAAATACTTCTGATGAGATAAAATTTACAACGATCGCAACAAGTGTTTTCTCTTGTAAACACAGTGCAATAGAAGCTCCATAATAGGGAAAGTTTGTTTTAAAGTTTTCGCTTCCATCAAGTGGATCAAGATAAATAGTGTATTTGCCATCACCAATCACACCAGATTCTTCAGAATCGATTTTGGCATATTTCCCCAGATGTGAGACATAAATTGCCTCAGCCACCAAATCAGCGCCATAACTTATATCACCGCCAGCACCAAGAGTGTGTTTTTCATATAAAGAAGGGGAGTTTTTTAAAAGTTTTTGTTGTATTTCAAGAGATGCCACAAGGGCATCCTTGATAAAGGAATGAAACTCTGTCATTTAACCTAGAAGCGATTTAATGATACTTCTAGCAGCTTCACGTCCATCAAACGCAGCGGTAACTACAAGATCAGCTCCACGAAAACAATCTCCGCCGGCATAAACGCCTGCAGTTGTCGTCTCATGAGTTTCTTCATTGATAATCACGCCACCCCAAGAGTTCGTCTCGATTCCGTTTTCAGCTAAAAATGATGGAGTAGCAGGATCAAAACCTAAAGACATAATGATTACATCAGCACTCACTCTGTACTCACTTCCTTTGATCTCTTCCATCTTTTGACGTCCACTCTCATCTTTTACACCCAAAGTTGTTCTAACAACTTCTACGGCAATTGCACGCCCTGCTTCGTTTAAAACAATATCTTTAGGAGAAACGCAAAAAGTAAAATCAACACCCTCTTCCATCGCATTTTTATACTCTTTTTGACTTCCTGGCATGTTATGCGCATCACGACGATACAAACATGTAACACTTCTTGCGCCCTCACGTTTTGCGCTGCGCAGACAGTCCATAGCAGTATCACCACCACCGACAACTACAACATCAAGATCTTTAAAATCAAACTTTTTCTCATATGAAAGCTTGAAGTTTTTACGCTGAAGGTTTGTCAAATAGTCCATCGCTTTATAGACATTTGGAGCTTTTTCTCCTAAAATACCAGCCTTTTTAGCGACCGTCGCACCAATACCAATAAACATCGCATCATGCTTATCTGCAATCTCTTCAAAAGTGATATCACGTCCGACTTCAGTATTTAATACAAGTTCTAAACCAGCTTCTTGAAGAAGTTTTACACGACGTTCTATAATTTTTTTATCTAGCTTAAAGTTTGGAATTCCGTATGTCATAAGCCCGCCTGCTCTATCACTTCTTTCATACATTGTCACAGCAATACCTGAACGAAGAAGATAAGTTGCGCACGAAAGTCCAGCAGGCCCAGAACCGATAATCGCTACTTTTTTATCGGTTATAATTCCAGGAAATTTTGGTTTTAAACCATTTTTAAATCCCTCTTCTACGATAAAAGTTTCAACAGAACCGATAGTAATAGCACCGTGACCGTCATTTAACGTACAGTCTCCCTCACAAAGTCTGTCATGTGGACAAACTCTTCCCATTACTTCAGGAAATGGAGAAGGTTCATTTGCCAGACGAAATGCAAAATCAAGATCTTTTTCAGCCACGCTTTTAAGCCACTGCGGAATGTAGTTATGCAATGGGCATTTATTGAGACAATATGGATCGCCACACTGAATACAGCGTTCGCTTTGAGAAGCCGCACGGTCTTTATCGAAAACTTCATAAATCTCTTTAAAATCTCTTACACGTTCCACAACCAAACGTTTTTCAGGATCTGTACGTCCTATATTTAAATATTCTTGCATATTAATCTCCTTTATCAGCGTTCAACGGTAATTTTTTAAGATTTTTTGGACGAACTAACCAGAAATCTCTAATATCCTGTCTGAAGTTATCCAATATTTTTCTTGCTTTTTTACTTGATGTTTCAACCAAATACTCTTTTAAAAGGCGTTTAAGATAATGTCTTGCTTCATCTCCATCATCTGTATCAATTCTCACAGCTTCTACAAGTTCACTGTTTACATTTTCGATAAAATCATGTTTTTTATCATAAACAAATGCAACTCCGCCTGTCATACCAGCGCCAAAGTTAATCCCTGTTTCACCTAGGATAACGATAATACCGCCTGTCATATATTCACAAGCATTATCGCCAGCACCTTCTACGATAGCAAGTGCTCCTGAGTTACGAACAGCAAAACGCTCACCGACATTTCCAGATATATAGAGTTTACCGCTTGTTGCGCCATATAAACAAGTATTTCCACCGGCACTAAACTCTTCTCCTTCATTTTTAGAAGTAATAACTATTTTACCACCATGAAGGCCTTTACCGATATAGTCATTTGCAACACCATCAAGATATACTGAAATACCATTGATCAAAAATGCTCCAAAAGCTTGACCTGCGATACCGGAGAGTTCCATCGTTATAGTATCTTTTTTAAGTCCAGCGTCTCCATAATATTGAGCTATTTCACCACTGATAAGAGCGCCGAAACTTCTATGAATATTTTGGATTTCTCTTGTAATACGAACAGGATGATCGGGATGTTTGATGGCTGGCATTACATCTTTTAAAATCGCTTTTTCAAAAGCATTATCATCAAAAGGTTTGTTAAAAGGTTCTTGACAAGTATTGATACCTTCGACTCTGTGTAAAACAGATGAAAAATCAAATTTTTGTGCAAAAGGATCATTTACAACTTTTAAAAGATCACTTCTACCAACAAGTTCTTCTAACGTTTTATAGCCTAGACTTGCCATGATTGAGCGAACATCTTCTGCTAAAAGAGTGAAATAATTCACAACTTGATGCACATGTCCCTTAAAGAACTCTTCACGCAATTTTTGATTTTGTGTTGCGATACCGACTGAACATTTATTGAGGTGACAGATACGAAGCATCTTACATCCTACAATAGTAAGTACAGCTGTACCAAAAGCATAACTTTCAGCACCGAGCATTGCTGCTTTTATAACATCTTGACCAGTTTTGAGTCCACCATCTGTTTGAACCTCTACAAGACGTCTTAGATCATTTACTTTGAGAGCATTATGTGCTTCACTAAGACCAAGTTCCCATGGACTTCCAGCATATTTGATCGATGTTAAAGGAGCCGCACCAGTTCCACCATCAGCACCGGAGATAATGATCTTATCTGCATATGCTTTAGCCACACCCGCTGCAATCGTTCCAACACCTGCGGTTGAAACAAGTTTTACTGCAATTTTAGCTTTTGGATTAACCTGTTTAAGATCAAAAATAAGCTGTGCCAAATCCTCTATCGAATAAATATCGTGATGAGGCGGAGGTGAAATCAATGTAACACCCGGAATTGTATGGCGTAAACGAGCAATAAGTTCAGTTACTTTATGCCCTGGAAGCTGTCCGCCCTCACCTGGTTTTGCACCTTGAGCGACTTTAATCTGAATCTCTTCAGCTGAACGAAGATATGCAGGGGTTACACCAAAACGACCAGATGCGACTTGTTTGATCTTAGAGTTACGGTTTGTGTCAAAACGTACAGAATCTTCACCACCTTCACCTGAATTTGACTGTGCACCAATCTGGTTCATCGCCATGGCAAGCGTTTCGTGTGCTTCAGGGCTGATAGAACCAAGGCTCATAGCAGCCGAAGCAAATCGCTTAAAGATCTTCTCTTTTGATTCAACTTCTGAGATATCAATAGCTGCTCTATCAGATTTGAATTCAAAGAAATCACGAATAAATTTCAGGCCACGGTTATTGACCGTAGATTTAAATTTTTCATAATCTTTTTTATCTCCCGTTTTAACAAATGTATGAATTGCATGGATAACATCTGGACCAAAATCATGATATTCCTGTCCATTGTAAAATTTATAATATCCACCTATTGCCAAAGGGAAAATAGTATTAAAACCATCTTCATTATAGGCTGCTTTATGATTTTCTTTTAACTTCGCATCTATATCTGCATAACTAAGACCTGGGATCTGTACATGTGAACCATTAAAACATTCGTTCGTGATATCACGTCCTAGACCTATAATATCAAAAAGTCCTGTATTTCTATAAGAAGCAACAGTTGCAATACCCATTTTTGACATAATTTTAAGAATACCTGCATTGATAGAACCATGAACTGATTTCAAAGCCTCAGTACATGTGATATCACTGTATTTCGACTTTGTAAGTTCGCTCGCTACAGTCGAAAATAATAAATTTGGATAGATAGCACTTGCACCATATCCTATTAAAACAGCTGCGCTATGTGAATCAAAAACTTCCGATGTAGCAGCAACAAGAGAGACTAAATGTCTTATTTTATTTTCTAAAAGAGCATGATTGAGACGCCCTATTGCCATAGCCATTGGTATAACACGTTTAGTTTTACTAAGTTCTGCGTCATCTAGAATGACTATACGAACTTTATCATTACTAACGCTTGTGATAACCTCTTTTACAAGATTATCAAGTGCTGATTTTAAATCTGTATCAAATGTTGTTGAAAAAGTAGCATTTTTATAAAAATCTTGATAACTTGGTGATTTTTTATCTCCAAAAGATTTTAAAACTTCCAGTTTTTCAAAAGTGATCACAGGAGAAATCGCTTTTAATCTATGTGCATGAGAAGGTAGCTCTCCAAGAATATTATGAGCTTCTCCAAATCCTGTATTTAAACTCATAACCACTTTTTCACGAATAGGATCAATCGGAGGATTTGTTACTTGAGCAAATTTTTGTTTGAAAAAATCTGTAAACGAACGTTGTTTATTGCTAAATGCAGCAAGTGGCGTATCATCGCCCATTGAACCAACAGCTTCTTTGCCATCACGGATCATAGGTTCAACAACTTGCTCGATTATTTCTTGTGTTACATTGAAATATCTTTGTCTTTGTATAAGCTCAGTTGAGTCAAAATTACATTGACTTTTGTATTGATCTTCCACATGTTCTTGAAGATAGATCATATGCTCATTGAGCCATTTCATATATGGATTTGAACTTTTGAGATAATCATTAATCTGTTTATCTTTTAAAACTTTTCCATATTTAAGGTCAAGTCCTATCATTTGTCCAGATTTTAAACGTCCGCGTTCTTTGATATTATCTTCATCAATATCCATAACACCATACTCACTTGCGATTAACAGTGTGTCATCTTTTGTGATGATATATTTTGATGGACGGAGACCGTTTCTATCAAGTACACAGCCAATATAGCGGCCATCTGTGAGTGAAAATGCAGCTGGACCATCCCAAGCTTCAAATACTGTTGACTGGTACTCATAAAACGCACGAAGTTCAGGATCCATATGAGGTTCATTTTGCCATGCACTTGGAATCACCGCTCGAGCAGCTTTAAAGAAATCCATACCATTGACAAGTAAAAACTCTAAAAAGTTATCTGCACTTGCACTGTCTGATGATGCCAGTTGCAAAATTGGAAGGATACGTGAAAGTTCTTCATCTGTGAACACTTCACTTTTAATCGATTCAGATTTGATCTCAACATTAAATCTATTGCCTTCAACAGAGTTGATTTCACCATTGTGCGCAACAGCACGAAATGGTTGAGCCAAACGCCACTCTGGAAGTGTATTTGTAGAAAATCTTTGGTGAAACAATGCAAATGAGATCTTGAAATCTGTGTCTTGAAGATCTTTATAAAACTCTTTGATATGCGTTGGCATAACAAGACCTTTATATGAGATAACTTTTGAAGACATAGATGAGATATAAAAGTTTCTATCATCTACAAGCGCATGTTCAGACTCTTTTCTAGAAAGATAAAGCAATGCATCAAAACGCTCACTTGCCATAATAGAGTTAGCAATAATAAATAGCTGAATAATATTTGGTAAAGATGCTTTTGCTTGTTCGCCAAGAGCATTTGTATCAACAGGCACATCACGTACTAAAACAACTTTAAGATCATTTTTTACACAAGTCTTTTCAATTGTTTCTATCTGTTTTCTATCTTTAGTAAAGACAGTTGCAACAGCAAACTGATCTGGAAGTTCTACATTTTTTGCTTTAGCCTGTTTACGCATAAATACTGTCGGAATTGATAGTAAAAGACCACTACCATCTCCTGTTTTACCATCAGCCGCAACAGCACCACGGTGCATCATTCTCTCTAATGCCGTGATGGCACCTTCAAGATTTTCATGTGATGCGCGATTTTTAATATTTGCAATAAGACCAAAACCACAGTTGTCTTTAAAAGATCTTAATAAGTCATTATATTCCATCATATATTCACCCCAAATGTTGAATTTACAAATTTTCTTATCAAAATAAGAAAATTTAATCTATTTTTAAACAAACTTAGTCTATTAAAAATAAAATTTAGGCTTTTATTGTATCGAATAAAGAATTAAAAAAGGATTTAAAAGAGATAATATTTTTTCAAAAAATAAAATTCGTGTAGATTGGAAGCATTTTATGCAGGGCTATATTATCAACATCAACCGCGCCAAGAATGAAGATCTAATTGTCACAATAATATCGAAGGCAAACTTACAAACAGTTTATCGCTTTTATGGGGCGAGACATGGTGTTATCAACCTTGGATTCAAAATTGATTACGAACTTGAGAGCTCTTACAAAAGTTCAATTCCACGACTTAGAGATGTGATACATTTGGGATTTAAATGGATCACGGATAGAAACCGTTTAAGAGCTTGGCAAGATTTCACAGCCCTTTTTTATCAGCATCTCAAACAGGCTGAAGAGTTGGAGGAATTTTATTTTCACCTTTTAGATGAAGCCTCTCTCAAATGGGATAAGCAAAATCCCAAACGTGCTGCGATAGAAGCATATAGTAAGCTCCTAAAATATGAGGGACGCTTACATAGTGAAAATGTTTGCTTCTTGTGTAATGAAAAAGTTGAAACTGACATCTCACTCATAAGAGGGTTTTTACCTACACATAAAGAGTGCTCACATACATATCAAATAAATAAAGATGCGTTAAAAGAACTTTATATCAATGGGTCTTCCCTATTTCTCACCGATAAAGAAACAGACAGACTGTGGTATGTATTACTTGAGGGACTCTAAAGTTTAAGAAAAAAGAGTTTATTATATAGAAACGAAATAAAAAGGAAAATTAATGGATGGTGTGAATCAACTTTTAACGACATATGCAGGTGAAGCAATTGCCATCATAGCTGGAGTGCTCATTCTGCTACTCATTGTTATTCTTAAACAAAAAAAAGATCATCCAAAGGATTTGGTAGCTCATGAACAAGCAAGTGTAAACCAAACTAAGCATACCACACAAGCGCAACAGACAAAGAATCCTGTAAAAAGCGAAGAGCTAGAAAAAGAAAGCTTAGCTATAGAGACGATTGAGAGTGTAAAAATCTCGCAACCTTCACAAATGACAATTCCAAAACGAAGAGACTTAGCGCCTCATGGAGCCATTACCAAAGGTAGCTTTAAAATATTTGCAGGTTCGAAACTCCTTATTGCTGAAGATAATATCATTAATCAAAAAGTTATCAATGGTATGCTTGGCGATTCAGGTATCAATATAATCATGGCCGATAATGGCCAAGAAGCACTTGATATTCTAAAAAATGATAAAGATATCTATATAGTTTTAATGGATGCGCATATGCCCATTATAGATGGCTTTGAAGCAACAGAGCGTATTCGAGCAGACAAAACACTTGATCATCTTTTAGTTGTAGCACTTAGCGGTGATACTGCGGTTGATGATATAAGAAAAATGAAAAATGCAGGGATGCAGGAGTATCTTGAAAAACCTTTAAAGCTAGAAAAACTTTATGATATTCTTTATTGCTATATTGACGTCATAAATGACAAAAAATCCACTTCTACCTCCGTGGATGAGAAGACTCTTTTACACATCGATGAAGGAATTGAGATTTGCGGTGGAGATGCTGAACTTTACAAAGAAATACTTTCAGAATGTTTAACTATGTATCAAGATGCCAATCAAAATATTAGGTCATTGATGGCCAAAGAAGATATAAATGCAGTAAAAAAATTACTCTTAGATATTTCTGGAATTTCAGCAAATATAGGTGCTGATAAACTCTCTGAGATTGCAACGAAATTTAGAGAGATTTTAAATCATGATACAAAAGAAGAGTTTTTTACAGTCGAAGAAGAGTTTACAAACAACCTTTCTACAATTATAAAAGAGATAGAAACGTACTTACACTAAATATACTTTAGTGCATTAGACTAAAGTATACTGATAACACTTGCATACATTTACCTTTTTTTGATACAATTCGACTCAACTTAAACAAGGAATACCTATGGCAAAGCATCAGTTTCAAACAGAAGCAAATCAAATCTTACAACTTATGATCCACTCTTTATACTCAAATAAAGAGATTTTTTTACGTGAACTCATTTCAAACGGTTCAGATGCATTAGATAAGCTCAACATGTTAGTTCTTACAGATGAAAAATATAAAAATGTATCCTTTAATCCTCGCTTAGATATCAAACTAGACAAAGAAAATAAAACTTTAACACTCACAGACAGCGGTATTGGTATGAATGAAGCTGACCTAATCAGCAACATCGGGACTATTGCAAAGTCGGGTACAAAGGCGTTCATCGAAAGTCTCAGCGGCGATCAGAAAAAAGATTCAAAACTTATCGGTCAGTTTGGTGTAGGTTTTTACGCTGCATTTATGGTTGCACATAAAGTCGAAGTTATCAGCAAAAAAGCCGCTGAAGAGCAAGCATTTATCTGGACAAGTGCGGGAGATGGAGAGTTTGATTTAGAACCTTCAACGCGCGATAGCCACGGAACGACAATCATTCTTCACCTCAATGATGATGAGGGTGAGTTTTTAGAAGAGTATAGAATTTCAAGTATTGTTGAAAAATACTCAAACCATATCCCATTTCCAATTTTTATGGATAAAGAAAAATATATCGCAGCAACAAAAAATGATGAGGGCGAAGAGACAGAACCTTCAAGAACTGATATCGTAAATGAACAAATCAACAAAGCAAGCGCACTTTGGACAATCTCAAAATCTGAGATCAGCGATGATGAATACAAAGACTTTTACAAAAGTATCGCGCATGATTCAACTGATCCACTTCTTTGGATGCATAACAAGGCTGAGGGCGCTATCGAGTACACAACTCTCTTTTATGTACCATCAAAAGCACCGATGGATATGTACAGAGTTGATTACCAAGCAGGTATCAAACTTTACATCAACCGTGTATTTATTACTGATGATGAAAAAGAGCTTATGCCGACATATTTACGCTTCTTAAAAGGTGTCATTGATTCAAAAGATCTTCCACTTAACGTAAGCCGTGAGATCCTTCAAAACAATGCAGTTTTAGCAAAAATTAAAAATGCTTCAGTGAAAAAAGTATTATCTGAACTTTCAAAAATGGCTAAAAATGATGCCCTAAAATATGCTGAGTTTATTAAAGAATTTGGCAATGTTTTAAAAGAAGGTCTCTACTCAGATCATGGAAACCGTGAAAAAATCTTGGATCTTTTAAGATTTAGCACACTTAATTCTGAGGACAAAGTAGCTTTAGAAGATTTCGTAAAAAATATAGCGGAAGATAAAAAAGAGATTTACTACATCACTGCAAAATCATCTGTAAGTATGCTCAAAAACAATCCTGCCCTAGAGAGATTTAAAGCAAAAGGTCTTGATGTTTTAATCCTAAACGAAGAAGTTGATACTATCGTTTTTCCAATGGTAAATGAGTATAAAGAGTACAAACTCATCAACGTAACTGACGCAAAATTTGACGAAAGCGATGAAGATAAAAAAGCAAAAGAAGAAGGTCAAAAAGAGTTTGATCTTCTTTCTAAAGAAATCAAAAATGCTCTTGGCGAAGAGATCAAAGAGGTTCAAGTTACATTTGATCTCACAGACTCTGCCGTCGCACTCAAAGAGGACAAAGAAGATCCATCTTACATGATGGCTCAAATGATGAGACAAATGGGACAAGGCAAAGATATCCCTCTTCCTAAACCGATCTTACAGATCAATCCAAATCATGAACTCATCAAAAAGCTTAAAGATTCAGCTGATGCAAATCTTATCAACGATGCAGCTCATGTACTACTCGATCAAGCAAAACTCTTCAACGGTATGGAAATAGAAGATATTCCTGCATTTATCACTAAACTTAACCGTATCATGGCTAAAGCCTTATAAAGTTCCTATTGGAGCTTTATAAACAAAACTTCTACAACCTCATCTTCAGATTGTAGAAAATATATCCAACTTATTTCTACTTCTTACATGTAAGTGATTACTTTTCAATCAGTTAATCATCTCAATAATCAAAAAAATTGTATAAACTTTTTCTATAAATTTATCAACAAAGATATATAAAAATGCAAAAAGATTATTACAGATACAAAGATATACAAATAACAAAAGAGATAGTACCGTTCATAAAACATATGGAACAAGTGGAAAACAATAGGGAAATGCTTCATGATTTGAGCAATAACTGGAATACGCTTTCACTCTTAAGCCAACTAGGTGATGCGGGTGTCAACATGAGTGAAATAAAAAATAATTTCACAACACTTTCATCAGAACTAATCAACCATTTAGCTTCAGAACTCTTAAGTAAAAATATAAATGAAATGAATTTCAAAGCTCAAGTGGCGGTAGATATTGTTATTAGAAATCTCTTTGAAAGAACAGCAGATATAGGTTTTCTTGCAACAGATGATGATATAAGAAACTTTCTTATCAATAACCCGACAAAATATACATCCTCTTATGCAAATGCACTCAGCCCACTCAAAAAAAGATTTCAAGAGTATATAGATAAATACAGTGTTTACTTTGATATTATACTTATGAATCCAAGTGGAGAGATACTGGCAAATTTAGATACGAGTGTAGATATTTCTAAATCTTATGACCCTCTTTTAAAAGAAGTTTTAACTACAAATAAAGAGTATGTTGAGACCTATAGATACCACGATTTTCTACCTCATTATGAAAAATCTCTTGTTTATTCCTATAAAGTTACAAAGAATAATGATCATAATTCTCAAGTTTTAGGTCTGCTTTGCCTATGTTTCAAGTTTCAAGATGAGATGGATGAGATATTTAAAAATCTCGTAAACAAAGAGAAAAAAGAGGCAATTACACTTTTAGATAAAGATGGTTTTGTTATCGCATCAAGTGATATTTATCAGATTCCAATCGGTGCAAAACTTGAAATAATTTCAAATGAAAGATTTAAAATTGTAACTTTTGGAGGAAGAGATTATATTGCAAAAAGTAAAAAAACAAACGGATATCAAAACTTTTTTGGACTTGGATGGGTTGGACATATTATGATACCGATAGATCATGCTTTTAGTGATACGAAAGAGGATGACTTTGAGATCTCCGAAGATCTGCTACTTAGTATCCTTCAAAATGGAGAACGCTTCAGTCATGCCCTCAAAAGTATCCCCATTCAAGCCAACAGTATACAAAAAAATCTTAATCGTGCGATTTGGAATGGCACTATAAAACAAGGGAACTCTAACAACAGCAATAAGCAGTTTTCTAAAGCATTGATGCAAGAGATTAAAACAACAGGTGAAAATACAAAAAATATTATAGGCTCATCTATCGCAAATCTGACGAAAACCATCATCTTAGGTGACAGTGTTTTTTATGCAGATCTCATAGTGGACATCATGGACAGAAACCTTTATGAAAGAGCAAATGATTGTAGATGGTGGGCACTTACATCCGAATTTCGTAAAATCTTAAACACAGCTCAAATAAGTGCTAACGATACAAAACGAATGAATGATATTTTAAGCTATATCAATGATTTATATACAGTTTACAGTAATCTTTTTATATATGATCATTCTGGAATGATTGTAGCAGTTTCAAAGCAAGATGAGTCCTATCTTATTGGGAAAAAACTCTCACATAACTGGGTCGAAAAGAGCCTCAAACTTGCAGACTCTTCACAATATTGTGTCAGTGATTTTACCAGCAGTAATCTTTATAATAATGAGTACACCTACATCTATAATGCTACCATTAGCTCTTTGGATGAGACAAAAATTTTAGGTGGCATTGGTATAGTGTTTGATTCCTCTCAGCAATTTGCGACAATGATAGAAGAAGCGCTTCCTAAACAAAGTGATGGAACAACTATGGATGGAGTTTTTGCAACAATAGCTACAAAAAATATGATGGTTGTTTCATCTAGCTATGAAAAACATAAAGTCGGAACATTTTTAGATATTGACAGTAGTTATTTCTCTTTAAATGCCGGAGAATCCACAAGTGAGATTATTATTTATGATGATAAATATTATGCGCTTGGTGTTAAATGCTCAAAAGGATATCGTGAATATAAAAGTAAAAATGATGCTTACAGCAATGATATTTACACCCTCTTTTTCTCATATATCAGTGATGTCAGTGATGTGATCTTAGAAAATGAAAATGGGTTTGTGGTTGCTAATGAACTTAAATTTGAACAAAGTGAACACACTCGAGATATTGCAACTTTTATGATTGGAAAACAGTGGTTAGGTATCGATGCACAGAGTGTTGTAGAAGCTGTACATGTAAGCGAACTAAAAACAACGATTAAAATAGATCCAAGTCACCACTTTAAAGGAACACTAATCTATAACGACCAAGCTGTGATGGTGATAGATATCAAAAAGTTCCTCCAAGAAGAGATAAAAGATGAGTATAAAGAGATTATCATTATCAAATATGGAGATCCAGTGCACTATTTAGGAATTTTCGTCAACAGCTTAGATGAAATTCCGGAAATACTCACAGATAATATAAAAGATCTTCATAATGAGATTATTGGAGATGGGACTTTAGTAGAGAGTATCATATTTCCTGATAAACATAACGGGACAAAAGAGGTTCTTTCTATACTTTCAGTTGAAAAGATCATCAAAGAGCTTGTAAAGCCAGAACAAAATAGGATGCTACACAAACAGATAAAACTCTAAAGAAGCTCCTCTTGGGGCTTTGAAAAATAATACCCTTGAGAGAAATCGACACCTAATCTGCATAAGATGTTATATATAACTTCATTCTCTACATATTCGGCAATTGTTTTGATACGCATCTTCTTTGCAAAATGTAAGATACTCTCCACTGTTGCCATTTGGGCTAAGTCTTTGTCTATATCTTTCACCAAAGAACCATCTATTTTAATATAATCAATATCAAGTTTTGCTAAGTAACTAAAATTCGAATATCCTGTTCCAAAATCATCGATTGCTATCTTACATCCATAACTTTTGACCATAGTTATAAATTGTGAAACAAGGTCAAAATTGTAAATTCCCTCAGACTCAACTATCTCCAAAACGACTCTTTTTCCACACTGATATTTTTCTAAATGATCAACTAAACATTTCATGACTTTAGGTGACTCAATATCTTGTAAAAGTAGATTTATAGAAAACTCATATTCAAGATCTGCAAATTTTTCGAAAGTTTTTTGAATCATTATCTGAGTAAGTTTTGTGTAGAGTTTTGATTTTTTTGCATGTTCTAAAAAAAGATATGGAGATATGATTTTTCCATCATCACACTTCAAACGGATAAGCGATTCATATTTAACAATTTTTTTCGTTTTATTATCGACTATGCCTTGAAAAAATGGGATAAATCTATCATGTTTAAGCCCCTCTTTTATTCTCAATATGACATCAAGATTTTCTTTGACTTTATCTTCAAGATCTTTACAAT
>JBBRBK010000033.1:0-22115 GCA_038205935.1 Campylobacterales bacterium | reverse complement strand
TACAGATTTTTACTTTTCAAAACCTCAAAACAAACTCGCAACTTTTTTATCAAACTACTATCTTTGCTCCCTTGGAGAGGCTTTTTCTTTACTTGTTCCCTTTGATAAAACCCTTACATGTAAGGATGTTTTAGTTGATTTTCAAGAGAAAATAGAACTCTCAAGTAAACAAAATGAAGCTGTTGTGTTTACTCAAAAAAATGATGTTGCTTTACTTTTTGGAGACACAGGAAGCGGTAAAACAGAGATCTATATGAAACTTTTTTCTCTTGCGATACAAGAAGGAAAAAGAGCAATTTTTTTAATGCCAGAGATTTCGCTTACACCGCAAATGGAGCAAAGGCTTACCGCTCATTTTGGCGAACGTGTCGTGATGTGGCATTCCAAAATTACGAAGATTCAGAAAGAAAAGATACTCAAACGCATTCGTGAAGGAAGTGTAGATATCGTCGCAGGTGCAAGGTCTGCGCTTTTTGTTCCTTTAAATGATATCGGTTTGATAGTTGTTGATGAAGAGCATGACGACAGCTATAAATCATCAAGCAAACCCCGTTACAATGCCCGTGATATGGCGATCTACATGGGAAAACTCTATAACGCAAAAGTAGTTTTAGGAAGTGCGACACCATCACTTACAAGTTATGCAAAATTTCCCTCTTTTCGTTTAAAAGGTGGATATTTCGAGTCCAAAAAAGAGTATATTTATCAAACCTCTCTTGAAACGATAACGCCGCTGATAGAAAACGAGATCATAAAAACGAAACAAAAAAATGAACAAAGCATCGTTTTTATCCCAACCCGTGCGAATTTTAAGTACCTTATCTGTTCAAGTTGCGGACATAAATATCTCTGTCCATATTGCAGTGTCGGCATGAGCGTGCATCAAAAAACAAAAACGCTCAAATGTCACTACTGTAACTTCGCCACACAAATTCCTCAGGTTTGTCCTGAGTGTAAAGAGCCCGCACTCAAAAGTGCAAGACTTGGAACCGCAGAAGCTGTAAAGCACTTGAGAGAAAATCACGAAGCTTTGCATGTAGAGCAGTTTGACCGGGATGTGATAACCACGCAAAACAAATTGATTCAGACGTTGAAGCGTTTTAACGACAAAGAGATAGACGTGCTTGTGGGAACGCAGATGCTCTCTAAAGGTCACGATTATCATGATGTGACTTTGGCAGTAGTTTTGGGACTTGACAATATGCTAAACATGAGCGACTACAGAGCCAGAGAAAAAGCGCTCTCTTCACTTGTTCAAATCGCTGGACGAAGCGGACGAAAAAAAGAGGCAAAAGTGATAGTTCAGACTTTTAATCGTGAATTTTTTGAGGCTTACATCGATGACTACGAAAGATTTTTAAAAGACGAATTAGAGTTTCGCCGAGGTTTTTATCCACCTTTTAAAAAGCTTGCCAGAGTTTTATTTGCTCACAAAAATGGGATCAAAGCGCAAGATGAGATGAATAGTATGGTGGAAAATTTGAAATCTTTTAATACAGTAGAAGTGATAGGTTTTGGAGCTTCAGCTATAGAAAAGATAGCGGATAAATACCGTTTTATGGTGCTTTTACGAGCTGAAAAAAGCACCGATCTTATAAAAGCTTTGCTTACATGTAAGACTCCTCTTTCTCAAATAGATATGGATCCTATAGAGTTTTCATGATATTTATTTTTTACATGTAATACTTTGTAAATGCTTTAAAGGGGATTTTTTATAAGTCTTCTCTCATACTTTTTTCTTCGCAAAAAAGTACCAAAAAGCTCTTGCAACGGCTTCGAGCCTAACTTCGTTAGGTTCCCAAGAAATAAAAACTCCATTCCTAAAAATGCAAAACTCACTTCGTTCAAACAGTTGCATTTTCTTAACGTCATTACATTTTTATTTCTTGGCTCTGCGGGTGTTGCAACTGACGAAATAGTTGTGTCGGCGTTGTGTGTCACTTTGGATTTTAGTTTTGTTGACCGAGTGGAGTCGTAAAGAAAATGCAATTGTTTGAGAGAACGAAGAGAACGAGTTTTGCATTTTTAGACGCAGCGACCGAAACAAAGCGTTAAGAAATC
This sequence comes from Campylobacterales bacterium, assembly GCA_038205935.1. GTDB lineage: Bacteria > Campylobacterota > Campylobacteria > Campylobacterales > Sulfurimonadaceae > Hydrocurvibacter. The sequence goes on along the minus strand of JBBRBK010000033.1, from coordinate 20,054 downwards.
CATCTTGCTGACACGAGCTTTTTTGCATACTTTTTTTTCGGCAGAAAAAAGTATGAGAGAAGTCTTTACATTCCTTTTTTTCAAAAAAGCAAAAGCAACTTTTTAGACCAAAAAAGATATCATCCTCTTATGATAAAAAGATACGAAACTAAAAAAATTTATGTTGGAAATGTAGCCGTCGGTGGGGATGCGCCTATTAGCGTGCAGTCGATGACTTACTCAAATACTCGTGATGTTGAAGCGACAGTGGAGCAGATAAACAGACTGCATTTTGCAGGTTGTGATATCGTGCGTGTTGCAGTTCCAGATATGGAAGATGCTCTTGCTCTAAAAGCGATCAAAGAACGTATTTCATTGCCTCTAATTGCGGATATTCACTTTAACCATAAACTCGCTCTCATTGCAGCTGAAGTAGTGGACTGTATTCGTATCAATCCAGGGAATATCGGCTCTAAAGATAAAGTCCGTGAAGTTGTAAAAGCGTGTCAAGAGCGTAATCTTCCTATCCGCATCGGTGTAAATGCCGGAAGTTTAGAAAAAGAGTTTGATAATAAATATGGTCCCACGGCTGAGGCGATGGTGGCTTCCGCTGAGTACAACATCAAGTTTTTAGAAGACCTTGGATTTGATGATATTAAGATTTCACTCAAAGCCAGTGATGTGCAGCGCACTGTGGATGCATACAGAATGCTTCGTCCAAAAAATCATTATCCGTTTCATTTGGGTGTGACTGAAGCTGGAACTATCTTTCATGCAACGGTGAAGAGCGCCATCGGTTTGGGCGCACTTTTACTTGATGGTATCGGCGATACGATGCGTGTTTCCATAACAGGCGAACTCGAAGAAGAGATAAAAGTTGGACGCGCGATTTTAAAAGACAGTGGCGCGGCACCAGATGGACTTAACATCATCTCTTGTCCTACATGTGGACGCATTGAAGCGGATTTGGTTACTGCCGTGAGTGAGATAGAAAGAAGAACGGCGCACATTAAAACACCTCTGAATGTCTCGGTCATGGGCTGCGTGGTCAATGCCATTGGCGAAGCGCAACATGCAGATGTGGCGATTGCTTATGGAAAAGGCAAAGGGCTTGTGATGGTCAAAGGCGAAGTGGTTGCGAACTTAGATGAGCATGAACTTGTAGATAGATTTATAATGGAAGTTGAAAAGATGGCAGAAAATGACGGAAAATAATCTCTATAATCTGACTTTTGAAAAGTCAGTTCTAAGCTCCATCGTCTTTGATCCAAAACAATTTGATGATCTTTCTTCGATTTTAAAATTTGATGATTTTTATCTGCCTGCGCATCAAGATATTTTTAAATCTATGCTCGCTTTAACGCAAAAAAATGAGCCAATTGATGAAGAGTTTATAAAAAAAGAGCTCTCTCGCGCGAAGAAATTTGATGAGAGTGTAATGCTTGATATTCTTTCTGCAAATCCTATCGCGAACATTAAAGCGTATGTCGATGTTCTTAAAGATAAATCGCTTAAACGCCACCTTTTGACACTCACAACTGAGATAAAACGTGTGACTTTAGAAGAAGATTTACCGAGTGAAGATGTAGTGGATATGGTGGAAAAAAAGCTCTATCAAATCACGCAAAACTCTCAGTCAAGTGACTTTAAAGACTCTCCAACCGTGACTTTTGACACGATGGAATATATCAAAGAGATGAAAGCTCGCGGAAATACCAAGCTCGTAGGTGTGGATACTGGTTTTGATAAATTAAATGAGATGACGACAGGTTTTGGAAAAGGGGATTTAGTTATTATCGCGGCTCGTCCGGCGATGGGAAAAACTTCTTTCGTCTTAAATACGGTCAATAACTTAATAGTAAAAGGAAAAGGTGTTGCATTTTTCTCGCTTGAGATGCCTGCTGAACAGTTGATGCTTAGACTTCTTAGTATCCAAACTTCTATCTTCTTGCAAAAACTTCGTGTCGGGGACTTGAACGATGATGAGTGGAGCAGACTTACAGGTGCGATAGACAAGATGAACAGAGCAAAACTTTTCGTCGATGATCAAGGTTCTCTCAATATCAACCAACTCCGCTCAAAACTTCGTAAGCTGAAAAATCAACATCCAGAGATCGAAGTTGCCGTGATAGATTACTTGCAGATTATGGGCGGAACTGGCGGGAAAGATCGTCACTTGGAAGTGAGTGAAATCTCTCGTGGTCTCAAAATGCTTGCGCGTGAGCTTGGCATTCCTATCATCGCACTTTCTCAGCTCAACCGTGGACTTGAATCAAGAAACGACAAGCGCCCAATGCTTAGTGATATCCGTGAATCGGGTTCTATCGAGCAAGATGCGGATATCATTCTCTTTGTTTACCGCGATGATGTGTATCTTTATAAAGAAGAAAAAGAGCGCGAAAAAGCCGCTAAAGCTGAGGGTAAAGAGTATAAGGGTTCGTTTGTCGAAAAAGAGGAAGAGGAAGCTGAGATCATCATCGGTAAACAGCGTAATGGTCCTACGGGACACGTGAAGCTGATGTTTCAGAAAAAACTCACTCGCTTCGTGGACGCTCCATCTTTTGCACGAGGGATAGAAACTGTTTATGAAAACATCGATACTCGCTCTGCTAGCGTGGATGTAGGTAACGACTCCATATCGATGTCCATCCTCTAAATTATGATCGCACGTCCAGAACTTTTTCGAGGACGTGACTTTTTTTATGCTTTACTCGGCTTCTTTTTTATTTTTTTACTTTCCCTTTCCTATGAATATTTTTCCTATAAAAAGTTTCTTGCACAAGAAAATGTAAGCCTTACATGTAAGGTCTTAAACCAATACGAAAAAAGCGGTTTTTCTGATTATTATATGCTTAAACTCGATTGCGGTGACGTGGTTATTTACACAGCAAAAGGGCTTGGTATCGGCGATGTGATGGAAAAAGAAGTCAGTGCAGAGTTTAGTTTAAGCCGACTTGATTTTTTGGGCTATCTCAAAGGTTTCTATGCCAAAAGCACAGATTTTCACGTGCTCGAATCTGAGAGTTTTAAATCACGTCTCAATGCCTCCATCGCCGCGCAACATGAAGATAAAGATATAGAGACAATCTACAAAGCACTTTTTACAGCCGCGCCGCAAAGTCTCGAGCTTCGTCAAAAACTCTCATCTCTGGGAGTGAGTCATTTGATGGCGATTAGCGGCTTTCATTTGGGAGTGCTTAGCGGTGTTTTGTTTTTTCTTTTTGGTTGGGTTTATAGACCGATTGCGGGAAGATATTTTCCATATAGACCTGCCAATCGGGATTTATTTCTTGTTATAGCGATTTTTTTATTTGCTTATGTTTGGTTTTTGGATTTTACGCCCTCATTGATTCGCTCGTTTGGGATGTTGATCGTCGGCTATTTTCTCTATGATAGAGGTTTGAAGATTATCTCGATGCAGACACTTTTTTTGACACTTTTACTCCTTGTTGCATTTTTTCCAAAGCTACTTTTTTCACTTGCATTTTGGCTTTCAGCGAGTGGAGTTTTTTATATCTTTTTATTTTTAGTACATTTCAAAAAAATGAATAAAGTGGCTATTTTCTTCTTACTTTCCATTTTTGTTTATCTTGCGATGTTGCCGTTTTCACTCTATATCTTTGAGATTTTTTCTTTGATGCATCCACTTTCCATTCTCTGGAGTGCACTTTTTAGTATCTTTTATCCTCTGAGTATTCTCTTACATGCAAGCGGTTTTGGAGGGGTTTTTGATGGGTGGTTAATAAAACTAGTCTCGCTCGGAGAAGCGTCAAGTGTAGTGCCTCTCAGCGCGCTTCTTTTTTATATGCATCTTACTTTATCATTCTTGGCGATAAAATCTAGGCGTTTATTTTACGTCCTTGTGTTTGAGAGCACGACGATCTTCATATATGCGATGCAGAATGTAGCATAGTTTCATACCGTAAATAAAAATAATCCATGAAATATAGATCCAAAAAAAGACAAAGATCACCATCGCAAAAGAGCCGTAAATCGTAGAATAGCTTTTATTGTAAATGATGTAATAGATAAAAGATGATTTGGCAATTGAAAATATTGTTGATGTAATAAATGAAGCGATAAATGAAGCTTTTGGCTCTATCTTGACATTTGCAGCGATCTGATAAATCAAAAAGAAGAGCGCCCAAATGATGAGGTAGGGAAAGATTTTGATGACATTTATCCAGCCTGAAAGAATGCTGTCATCGACGAGGAGTGCGAGTTGCGTTGAGATATAAAAAGAGACACCAAGCGCGATAGGCGTGAGCGTGATAAGAGTCCAGTAAGTCGTGACAGATTCCCAGATAGTTCTTTTTTGCGCATGAAAAATACGGTTAATGATATATTCAAAATCTTGAAAGAAAAGTAGAGATGCCACGATAACACTGGCAAAACCTATGACACCCATCTTTACGGAATTTTGTAAAAAGCCATCAATATAGCCCATCATAGCCCCAGAATTTACAGGCATAAGGTTTGAGAAGATAAATAGTTTGATTGTCTCATAATGGTCACTAAAATTTGGAAGTGAAGTGATAAGCGCCATAACGATCATCAAAAGAGGGATGATGGTAAAGATGGTGTAAAAGCTCAGACTCGCAGCAAAAAGAGTTAGCTCTTTATCGAAAAATCCTTCTAGCATCAGTTTGAGAGCAAGCGCTAACTCTTTTATTTTTGCCTTCATTTTGTTTTACATCCTTCATTATTTGATGAGCATTTTTTAAATTCTGGGAGTGAGAGGGCGAGGGTTTTGATCTCATCTAGGGCTTGAATACGAAATCTGTCCAAAGGCGTTCGTATAGAGTAATACGCCCAAGTGCCTCGTCTGTCCACTCTTAAAAATCCCGCATCTTTGAGGATTTTAAGATGGCGAGAGAGGCGGGACTGGATCATTCCAAAGGATTCTTGCATGTCGCATACACACATCGAGCCGTTTTCATCTATAAAGCGTAAAAGTTTGATACGCGTTTCATCATTAAGTGCTGATACTGTTTTTAAAAATATTTCCATAAAGTAGATTATAACGTAATTTTTATATATCAAGATATATTGATTTATTGATTAAAACTATGCTATAGTTCGTTTACATATAAATAAAGGATTGAAGATGCAAAAAGAAGTAATCAAAACAGCAAATGGCGTGAAAATATCATTTTTAGGTGAAGTCAAAAAAGCAAATATCGTCTCAATGGTGCAGAATTGCCAAAGCGGTGGATGCGAATGTATGAGTGATGCAACGAAACAAAAAATCAAAGATATACAAATATGCGGAGAAGATGGCGATGTCAATCTTACTCTTAGCGGAGATATTAACAAAGAAGAGATCGAAGAAGCACTTGCAAAATCAAAAGTGATCAATAGCTAATGCTTTTAGCAAGTTCAATATTTTTCATCACTCTGCTTTTTATCATCTGGCAGCCTAAGGGACTTCAGATTGGTACAACTGCCGTTGTTGGTGCTTTAGTAAGTCTACTTCTTGGAGTCGTGAGTTTTGGCGATGTTCTTACTGTAACAGGCATTGTCTGGGATGCAACTTTGGCGTTTATCGGGATTATTCTTCTTTCGATGGTGCTTGATGAGATTGGTTTCTTTGAATATGCAGCGCTTAAGATGGCAAGACTCAGCCGTGGAAATGGACATCTGATGTTTGTTTATATCCTTCTTCTTGGCGCAGTTGTGGCGGCATTTTTTGCCAATGATGGAGCGGCACTTATTTTGACGCCGATAGTTTTAGCAAAGATAAAACATCTCAAATTAAGGCCTCTTGCAGTTTTTGCATTTTTGATGGCAGGTGGTTTTATCGGCGATAGCGCGTCAAATCCCCTTGTCATCTCAAATCTTACAAACATCGTAACAGCGGGATATTTTCATATAGGTTTTAGTGAATATGCGCTTAATATGTTCTTACCAAATTTACTGAGTATCATTGCTTCTATCGTTGTCTTATGGATCTATTTTAGAAAAGATATTCCTACTTACATCGATATTTCAGCACTCGCAAAGCCTCGCTCAGTTATTAAAAATATGCCGATGTTTAAAATCTCGTGGTTCTTTTTGGTATTTTTGATGGCGGGATATTTTGTTGGAGATAGATTTCATCTTCCTGTTTCACTTTTTGCTTTAGGAGGAGCGATCCTCTTTTTGCTTCTTGCAAACTATCACAAAGCAGTCAAGCCGATTATGACCATTAAAGCCGCACCTTGGCAGATTGTATGGTTTTCTATTGGACTGTATGTCGTCGTTTATGGACTTAAAAATGCAGGGATTAGCGACATTATTGCTTCGTGGATTAAAGCACTTTTAGAGCAGGGCGACACAGCGGCGATCATCGGAACGGGCTTTTTATCGGCTATTATCAGTTCTGTGATGAACAATATGCCAACCATAATGCTTATGGATATTTCCATCGCTCAAGTAGGTTATGCTGGACATGAAGCGCTTGTGTATGCAAATATTTTAGGCTCAAATCTTGGACCAAAAATGACACCGATCGGTTCACTTGCAACACTTTTATGGTTACATGTACTAGCTCAAAAAGGTGTCAAAATTGGTTGGGGAGAATATATGAAAGTAGGTCTTGTTATTACGCCACCAGTGCTTTTGATCGCATTGCTGGGACTTATATAAAAAATTCATTGATCTTGCAATAGCCACTAAAAACAAATTGTAGCATAAGCTTTGATATGAGATAATAGGATTTAATTTGAATAAACTATTTAAGGAGCTGTACGGTGAAGATTGAAAAACAAGAACTTGTAAAATCGCCTTTATCCAAAGAGTCATTGAAGCTTGCACAATCTCTATACAGCACCTATATCCAGAGTGACAAAGAATCTTTGATGAGTATCTCGTGCAGTAAGCTCTTTCATCTCTTTGAACTGATTGATTCTCCCTTTTCAAGTGATAAACTTCTTAAAATATTTGATGATTTAAATGAGCCTATTATGGTGCATGATTTTGTTTATCAAGGAAAAAAATATCCTGATATCGTTCTTACCTTTTGTGAATATGAAAAGGTGTATAAGGATGGTATGAACTATTTACTTATCAAATTAAATGAGATGTATCTCGAGGCTATGAAAAACTATATGCTTCATCCATTTTTAGAGATGAAACACTAACGAAAGAGGCCAAATGGCAAAATATATAATTTTAGATACGGAAACAACGGGCGCGGGTGAAAATGACCGCATTATCCAGCTTGGATATATGGTACTTGGGGGTAAAGAGATAGAAGTGCAGAATGAGTTTTGCTCATCAGAAGTACCTATCTCTTATGGTGCGATGGAAGTGCATAGTATCACACCAGATATGATAGAAGGAAAGCCCTTGTGCGCAGACACACAAGCTTATAAAAGACTTCTTGAACTGAATTCTCCTGAGAACTATGTCATCATCCATAACGCTATTTTTGATATAGGAATGCTTGAAAAAGAGGGTTTTTCTCTCAAGATGAAGCTTATCGATACGCTTCGTTGTGCGAGACATATTTATGCAGATGAAGAGGCGCATAGATTGCAATATTTTCGTTACAAAATGGGACTTTACAAGGAAGAAAAAGCGGAAGCGGATAAACTTGGCATCGAAGTAAAAGCGCATGATGCGATAGGCGATGTTTTGACTTTGAAACTTTTTTTGAGTGAACTTCGTAAATCAGTGCAGGAAAAATTTGTAGATGAAAATCCTGTTGAGAAGATGGTGTCTTTAACAAAAGAGCCGATTTTTGTGAAAACTTTTAGATTTGGAAAATACAAAGGAAAAGACCTTGTAGATGTCGCGCGCGAAGATGCGGGATATTTGAGATGGATGCTCAAATCTATGGATTCGTTGGACGGGGATTTAAAATATTCTATAGAAAAAGTGTTAGCAAATTAGATGAGTAAGATTATCTTAGAAGAGTTGAAAAATAAAAAGATTCTTCTTTTTGGAAAGCCAAGAGCTTTTGATATGGAAGAGTTCAGCTATCAAATACAAGAGTGTAAAATAGAGCTTGTAAGTAAATATGGTGAGGATGTAGCGTTCATCGCAGAGGGCAGACTCATCACTCCTTATGAGCAAAATGATTTTGATGCACTCTATGAAGCGGGCTTAAAAGAGAAGTTTATCACCATTGATGAGCTTGAAAATCTGTTGATAAAAAACATTGATGAAGATGCGCTTTTGATGAGTCTCAAACTCTCCCACGACAAAGAAAGACTTTTTGCTTATATAAAAAATTCACAGATCAATGACACACTTTTTTTAAAACTCATCAAGCTATATGATTGGCAAAATGAAGGATTTTTTGATAATGATGAAAACCGAGATGTTACCGCAGCACTGATATCAAGATTTTATGAAAATATTGAGAGAAATCATAATGTTCAGTATGCGACTTTGGGGTTGATGCATCTTGTCGAGCAAAGCAATAATCGTGATCTTATAGAGGTAATCGCAGGTTTAGAACCGCTTAAAAAAGGGCTTTCAAACCAGAGTTTGTACGCGATACTGCTTTCCATCTCGAAAAACAGAAATACTCCCGATTCAGTTTTGAAGATGCTTTTGAAAAATGGCAGTTTAGAGATAAGAAAAATCATCGCAGGGCGAAAAGGAGTGGATAAAAGTTTGCAAACTATGCTCTTTTCTTTGAGCGATGCAACTATCAATGAAGCCCTGTGTGAAAATGCAGATCTTGATAGAGCTTTGATGGAAAAACTCCAAGAGCATTATCCCGAGATGATTGCCGAGCATATCAAACTTGATGATACTATTTTTGAACTCTTTATAGAGAAAACTCCGAGCTTTTTGGCAAAAAATAACACTCTTACATGTAAGATGCAAGAGACACTTTTAGCGCGTGCTAACAAAGAAACGACACTCATTTTATGTGAAAATCAAACTCTTTGTGAGGAAGTCGCACAGATGATACTTTCGCTAGGCGATGATGAGGTTAATATCTCACTTTTTTCAAATCCAGCAGTAAAAGAGGAGACTCTTCGAGAAGCGTATTTGAATGAGAAAAATCATCTCTCCCTTGCACAAAATCATAAAACGCCTGTGGATATTTTAGAAAAATTGGTAAATTCTAAAGAGATTGAAGTATTAAAAGCTTTATGTAAAAACCCAAGAACTCCAGTGGAACTTCTGTATGAACTCAGACTAGATCAGAGACTTGATCGCTTGGTGAGTGAAAATGAGACTTTTGGAAACCATATAAAAACAGAAAATATAGGATGGCAGAGTTGAGAGCAAGTGAGATAAGAAGCGCGATAGAAGCGATGATAGAGCAAAAAATTCCGACCTTTCTTTGGGGCGCGCCTGGAATTGGAAAATCCTCCATCATCAGACAGATCGCCGATGAAAATAAGATGGGCTTTGTGGATCTGCGCCTTTCACTGATGGACCCGACAGACTTAAAAGGGATCCCTTTTTATGACAAGCACGAACACACCGCAGTCTGGGCTTCCCCTTCGTTTTTACCTCGTGAGGGAAGCGGGATTTTGTTTTTAGATGAGCTAAACTCTGCGCCTCCCGCTGTTCAGGCTTCGGCGTATCAGCTCATACTAGACAGAAAAGTGGGCGAGTATGAACTGCCTGAGGGTTGGGCGATAGTCGCGGCTGGAAATCGTGAAAGTGACAGAGGTGTGGTTTACAGAATGCCATCTCCGCTTGCTAACCGTTTTGTGCATTTAGAGATGGGTGTGGATGTGGATGATTATAAATCGTGGGCGTATAAAAGCCTCATCGATGAGCGTATTATCGCGTACATTGGGTATAAAAACGAGAATCTTTTTACCTTTGATGCGACAAAAAATGAGAAGAGTTTTGCAACACCTAGAAGCTGGGAATTTGTAGACAAACTTCTCAAATCAAGCATCAGTGAACAACTGTTAATGAACACAATAGGCGGTGCAATCGGGCACGATATCGCCGTGGATTTCCTCAGTTTTTGTAAAGTCGTAAATCGTCTTCCAGATATCGAAGCTATTTTACAAACGGGCGAGGGCGAGTATCCGAGTGATGTGGATGTGTTGTATGCGCTTAGTGCAGGGCTTGTAAGTAAAACACTTCATAACCCAGAGTATCTTGAAAATCTTTTGAGCTATACGATTGAACTTCAAAGCGAGTTCGCCGTGATGATAGTCCAAGAACTTCAACGTAACGGTGTACGAATGGAACACTCAGAAGTGTTTAAAATATGGGTGAGAAAGTTTAGTTACCTGCTTTCATGAGTTTACATGTAGAGTGCCCGACGGGTGTAAGCGCTTTAGCGACAAAGATATCTCAGGCTAAAGCTAAACTCCTTGTCGATTACCCCTATTTTGGAACGCTTGCGAGTCGTTTGGAGCTTGTGAAAAACGATAATATCGGCGCATTTTTAAGTGATGGTTTGAGGCTGGAATATAACGACGAATATCTCGCTGACTTAGAGATAAGTGAGTTGGAATTTGCTCTTTCTAATGGCGCGATGCACACGGTTTTATCGCATCAAAATCGTAAAAACTCCCGTTATGGCTGGCTTTGGCAACTTGCAACGGATTATGCTATCAATGCGATGCTTGTCGAAAATGGACTTGATAAACCTTTTGGTGTGAACCATGATCCACGTTTTGATGGTCTGTATGCTGAAGAGATTTATGAGATCTTAAAAGATGAGATAAAAAACGAAGAGTTTAGCGATGATGAGAGCGATGAGACTGGTTTCAATGAAGAGAATAAACGCCAAAATAATAAGCAAAACAATCCGCAATCAGATGATAAAAAAGATGAAAATGCTCCCAAGATGGAAGTGGAAAATGTGCTTGATGAGGAACTTTTTTCACAGATAAATGAAAAGCTTTTGCAAGATGAAAAGAGTCGCGGTGATTTGCCTCTTGGAATGGATCGTTTCTTTGAAATTGAGCTTACATGTAAGCTTGATTGGCGAGAGGAATTGGCTCACGCGATAGACAGATTTTACAGAGATGATTACAGAGTTTTACCTCCATCAAAAAAACTGCTTTATCTTGGAACTTACTTGCCTTCTTTGACGAGTAACCGCTTTAAACTTACCATTGCCATCGATAGCTCAGGTTCTGTGGATGAGGAACTTTTAGGGAGTTTTATGAGCGAGATTCGCTCCATTATGCTTAGTATTTCAAACTATGAGATAGATATCATCGTCGCAGATGCCGCAGTACAATCGCATGAAACTTTTTATGAGGGCGATGAACTGAGTTACTCTTTAAAAGGCGGAGGCGGAACAGATTTTAGACCAGTATTTGAATACATTGATCTTCATCTTTATGACATATCTTTGCTTTTATATTTCACGGATTTAGATGGATTTTTTCCAAAGCAAGAGCCGCTTTTTGAAGTTGTGTGGATATCGCCAAAAGAGAGAGAAATTCCATTTGGACGTTTAATCGTTTTAGATTAGTCCGAGACTACCTGATTTCTTCCACCGTTTTTTGCATTATATAAAAACATATCTGCGGTATTTATCGTGTCCTCTAAGCTGTCTTCAGCTGATGTGACAACACCAATGGAAACGGTAAAAGAGATCTGTGTATCGTGATCTTTGATGGAAGAATTTTCCACTTTTTTTCTTATAGATTCAAGTTTTTCTTTGATGGCATGAGGGCTCATATCTTTTAAAATGATACAAAATTCTTCACCGCCAAATCGGGCAACGATATCTTTTGCATCCACGCTGGTGGTAAGTATCTGCGAAAGATTGACTATGGCTTTGTCTCCCGTGTCGTGTCCGTAAGTATCATTGATCTTTTTAAAGTGATCTATGTCTATCATGGCGACGCCGAAATTTTGTCCGCTTTGTTTGGCTTCTTGAAAATATTCCTGAGCATTTGCATAAAAATATCTTCGGTTATAAACACCTGTCAAAAAGTCTCTGTTCGCATTGTTTGTGATCTTTTCTATGTTTTCCAAGGCTTCTATGGTGTTGTTGAGACGGCAGATAAACTCCTCTTTTGAAAATGGTTTGTAGATATAGTCATTTGCTCCGTTTTTGAGAAAAAGTGCTGTGATCTCTTCATCTTGGTTGGATGAGATGGTAATGATACTGAGATCATTTTTAGAGTATTGTTTTCTGATCTCTTTTGTCAACTCAAGTCCATCCATAACAGGCATAAAGTAGTCTGTGAGAACTATTTTTATATCAGGATGCATCTGCAACATGGCAAGAGCTTCTTCACCGTGAGCAACAGTTATGACTTGAAAAAACATGTTTTTTACCATCTTTTGCATTTGATTGCGAAAGACTAAAGAATCATCAACGATAAGGACTTTATGTTTTTGATTGTCATAAAGTCTTTTGATGGTGGAGATAATATAGTCAATAGATCCGATTCCATCTTTTTTAATATAATCGATAATATCTTTTTGGATCAGTCTCTTTCGTAGTTCTTTATCTACAATACCACTTAAAATTATGGACGGAAGTTCACGTTCTAAGGCATATTCTACGACTTCACCGTTGGGAGCATCGGGAAGATTGAGATCAAGCATGGCAAGAAAATAATTATATTTTTTTATGAAGAGTTTCGCTTCTTGAAGAGTGTAAGCGATATCTATTTCAAAATCGAGTTCAGTGCTCATCTTCATTGCGATGAGTTTTGCCAGTGCTTTGTTATCTTCTACGATTAAAATTCTATTCATCCGTTTCTCCAAATACCAAGTGGATGATTTTATCTTGATAAACATAATAATCTTCTATTTATGGACTTTTATGTAAAATACTAGAGTAATCAAGGAGTTTTTTATTGAGTAAAATTATTAAACTGGTCTATTTTTCTTTATTTTTTTCTATACTCATAGCCGTTGTGTATATATCAAATATCTATAAAGATGCATTGATACAAGAAAAACAAAATGAATATTTCACTACAAATACGGCAGAACTCAATAGACAAATAAATAAGTTGATCTCCGATAAAAAAGCAAGTCAGCTTATGATGCTTCAGCAACTTGTTTCAGACCACAAAGTCTTAGAACTGATAAAAACAAAAAAAATCGATCAAAATTCATATAAATATATTTTTCAAAAATTACAACTTTATGGTGATATCAGCGGCTCTCGTGTCCAGTTTATAAATACACAAGGTGTTTGTTTATCTAGAAGTTGGGATTCTGTAAAGGGCGATAATCTAGCTAATATACGTCAAGACGTACTTAGCATGATAAAATCTCCTGGAGTTATCAGCAGCATTAGTGTCGGAAAATACGACATGACATTTAAGACAATGATGCCAATTTTTAATGATGAAAATAGTTTTATAGGCTTTATTGAATTGATCTCAAATTTTGATTCTATGGTAGATGAACTAAAACATATGGGCTACCATTCCCTTGTTTTGGTGGATAAACAGTATAGAGCACAGATTACTTTTCCACTCACAAAAACATTTATAGATGATTATTACGTAGCAAATCACAATGCCGATAAACAGATGCTGCAATTCATCAAAAGCAAGGGCGTGACACATTTTATCTCTCCTTATCATAGTTATGTTATAGACAAAAATACAGCTGTTTTTAATTATGCTTTATTTGATCAAAAAGAGGTTTTTCTTGGGAATATCTTGCTTGCAAAGGATATCTCATCTTTTCATAAGTCCAAAATTGAACCAATAGAGAATCAGGTTCGTGGATTACTGGCGATTTTTATTATACTTATTAGCTTGGGTTTTTATGTTCTTGGAAAAAATTATAATCTTCGTCTGAAAATGGATAGACTACTTTTTCTCTCCTTGGGTATCTTTATCTTTATCTATCTTTTTTATTTTTTGGCAGTACATTTTTACTATAAAGAGCAAGAAAACTCCTATACACATGCATATAATGAGTCTACAAAAGTTAATTTTGAAAATATTTCGACTAAGTACTCTGATATTGCTCAGATAATATTTAAGCTCGAGATTGAAAATGCTAAGATCTTTGAAATCCTTAAAAAGGCTCAAAATCCAAATGAAAAAGACGAAGCTAGAAAAGAGTTGTATGAACAGCTAAAAGATAAATATGAGCAAAACAAACTTTATGGCCTCAGACAGCTCCATTTTCATCTCTCAAATAACGAAAGTTTTTTAAGGATGCACAAGCCTGACATGTATGGCGATGATCTTACAAATAGTAGACCAACAGTACGCTGGGTAAATGAACATCACCAAAGGGTTGATGGATTTGAAGAGGGAAGAGTTTATAATGGATTTAGACATATTTTTCCACTTTTTTATCAGTCTGATTCATCCAATAAATTTTATATGGGAAGTGTTGAGATCTCCTTTAGCTCTTTTGCTTTTATAAAAGATCTTACTAGTACGGATGGATGTAAGGGCAGTTTTTTAATAAAATCAGATATTGTAAACGCGACTCTTTTTACAAATCAGAAATCAAACTATGAAAACTCCATGTATGAGGGCTGGTCTTTTGATAAAGCGGTGACAAAGAAGTTAAGAAATCTTTCCATTGATGCGGACATCTCGTTAATAGACCCTCAAAAATATGCTTATATACAAGAAAATATTGAGAAGGGAAAAGTGTTTTCTATCAGTAATGAAAATAAGGATTACCTTTTTACTTTTATTCCTTTAAAAAATCCAATTACCAATGTGGTGGTTGCAGTATTTATCTTGCAAAAAGATAAATCGATATTTTTAAATATGCAAAACTCTGAGCGAATTGCTTATCTTGTCGGTTTTGTTCTCCTTTTGTTCGTATTTATGTACATGTATAAAGAGATTAGTCTTAAAAAAGAGTATAGATTATTGCTTCGTAAAACTCAGCGTATTTTAGATGCACAAGACTCTATATTGCTCATTATGAATAAAGATGAGATTTTAGAAGTGAATAAAAAGTTTCTGGATTTCTTTGGGTATGCCTCACTCGCGGTATTTAAACTTCATTACAGATATATTTCAGAAAAATTTTTGGATGATGAAAGATGTTTTCATATAAAAAATATCGAAAATAAAAGAGACTGGATAGAAAAACTTGCCAGTATTGACGCTAAGGATAAAATCGTCTCAATGATGGATAAAAATGGAGATGTTTGTTACTTTTCAATACAAGAAAATACAATGGAAGATAACTATCTTTTAGAGCTTTCAGACATCAGTGATACGATGAAAGAAAAATTCCGCTTTATCGATAAAGCATACACTGATTCTCTGACAGGCGCGTATAATCGTGAGTATTTTAATGCGAATAGTGAAGCAATAATCAACTCCACGCACAATGGTTTACATCTGGGAATTATCTTCTGTGATATCGATCTTTTCAAAAATGTGAATGATACCTATGGACATGGTGTTGGCGATGAGGTTTTAAAAAAGATGGTAAAGATCATGCGTAAAACTGTACGATCAAACGATATTATCATCCGCTGGGGCGGCGAGGAATTTGTGATACTCTTATATGTAGAGTCCTTGAATGTGTTGGTAAAAATCGCAAATAATATCAGAGAAGCTATAGCCGCAGAGATGTTTGAAAATGCAGGCAAACTGACTTGTAGCTTCGGACTCAGTGGTTATCATAAAGGTGAAGATATACAAAAAGCGATAAAAAGAGCGGATGAAGCACTTTATGATGCAAAAGAAAGTGGACGCAATAGAGTGAAATTTAAATTTTAAGGAGAAAATATGAGCATTTATAGAGAGTATGATATACGAGGAATTTTTGAAAAAGAGCTCAATGAAGCGAGTGTTGTGCGCATCGGTTTTGGGCTTGCAAGTCGCATAGAAGGCAAATATGTTTCTGTTGGCTATGACGCAAGAAGTCATTCACCTATTTTGTTTGAGTATTTGGTTCGTGGGCTTAACGCTGGTGGAAAAACTGTGCTTGATATGGCAATGGTGCCGACACCAGTAAACTACTTCACTTCTTACCAAGAGTGGAATGGCATCACGCCAGATGCTTCTGTGATGATAACAGGCTCGCACAATCCAAGCGAATACAACGGCTTTAAAATCACAGTCGATAAAGCACCATTTTTTGGTGAAGATATCTACGCTCTCGGACGTGAGATAGAAACGATGGCAATGCCACAAACAGTTGCTCGCGATGTAATAGAGATAGACGCAGTAAGCCGTTATGTGGATTTCATGATTAAAGAATTTACCCATCTTAAAGGGATGAGGGAGCGCATAGTTTATGATTGTGGAAATGGCGTAGCTGGAATCGTGACGGAGAAAATCTTTGGCGGACTTGGCTTACATGTAAAGGGAATCTACATCGATCCAGATGGCACATTTCCAAACCACCATCCAGATCCATCAGATGAACATAACCTTGAAGATATCAAAAAACTTCTAGAAAAAGAGGGCGATATCGCTTTTGCTTATGATGGGGATGCTGACCGCATCGCTGTTTTGACGCATAAAAACAATATCAAAGGCGACATGATGGCGCTTTTGTATTCGATGAAGATGAAAAATCCTGTCGTAGTGGGCGAAGTGAAATGTTCTCAAGTGATGTACGATGAACTCGAACGTCGCGGCGGCAAGGCGATCATGTACAAAACGGGACACTCAAATCTTAAAGTGAAGATGAAAGAAGTGGGCGCGGACTTGGCATGTGAAGTGAGTGGACATGTGTTTTTTAAACACCGTTACTTCGGATATGATGATGCGATTTATGCGACACTTAGAATGCTTGAACTCATCCACGATGGCATCGATCTTGACGCAGAACTCGCAAAGCTTCCAGAGGTTTTTTCCACTGAAGAGATTAAAGTCGAAACTATGGAAAAAGAGAAATTTCTTATCATCGATAGACTGAAAGTTCTGCTTCAAAACCCGCCAGCAGATTTTCCTCATATCAAAGATATTATCGATGTTGATGGCGTTCGTGTGATCTTTGACACGGGTTGGGGACTTGTGCGCGCGAGTAACACGACACCGATCTTGGTGACTCGTTTTGAGTCTACATGTAAGGCAGATGCAGAGCTCTATGAAAGAGTTTTAAACGCACTTATCGTAGAGGCAAAGAGATCATTATGAAGCTTGTACTTGGAGTTTTAGGAATAGCGGTTTTATTTAGCGGATGTGCACAAAAGGTGCAGATTAGAGCACTTCAGCCTGCACAAATAGCACGCGCGGCAGAGACGAAGAAGATCTCGGTAGTTGATTTTTTAAATGACAGAGTCAATCTTTCAGGTAAGATCGAAGCAAAAATAGCGCAAAGCAAAGTGGATGGAAAAAGTTATTTTACGACAATAAGTAGAAAAGATTTTAGTCAGATTTTAAATGAACAGAAAATTCAAAATAGCGGTCTTATCGATCCCTCAACTGCGGTGCAAATGGGACATGTCATAGGCGCTCAGGCGATCATCTCCGGAGATGTTTCTCGTCCTTCTATGCAAGACACCAATTTTTATGAAAGACGTACAAAATGTAATAAAGACCACTGCTGGGAAGTGCGTGTTTACTGTACAAGAGCCGTCGCTTCTCTTACAGCAGAAATCAGAATGGTAGATACAGCAAGAGGCGACATCATCTATGCTGACACTCTCACAAGAAGTGGCTCATGGACGCATTGTAGTGATGACTCGAGATTGATTCCCTCTCTTTCTATGGCCTCTCAAGGTTTGGCTGAAGATATCGGCGAAGAGTTTGTCTCAAAGCTCGCTCCGCACTATGTTTATTTTAATGTAGAGCTTTTAGAAACTGCAGATATCGACTACAGCGACAGACAAAAACTGTTGCTCAAAAGCTCGCTAGAATATATCAAGGCAAACAGATTTGACAAGGCCGAGACTTTGTTGACTCAGCTTATCGATTCTACGGCTGAGAGAAGTTATGTGCCGCTTTATAATCTTGGTGTTGTCAAAGAAGCGCAGGGAAAATACAGCGAAGCAAAAGCGCTTTATATGAAGGCCGATAGTCTGACCATCAAGCCAGTTGAGCAGATAAACGTGGCGATCAACCATATTGATAGCACGATAGAGCAAAACAGACAAGCTCTTTCTCAGATAAATAAAAAGTAAAAACAGCTATGAAATTCTCTTTTCTTTTTATCGCAGTTTTGCTTTTGTTTGTTGGATGTTCAAAACTGCCGACTGTTGAAGTGGCACAAAAACCGCAACCTGCGTGGATGACAAATCCTCCCTCAGATGCATCGTCGCTTTATGGTGTGGGCGAGGGGACAGATAAAGAAAACGCTCTTGCAAATGCGCTCAATTCCATTGCTTCTACTTTGAGTGTGTCGGTAAAGTCAAAGTTGACTTCGGACACGAGAGCGTATAATTATAATGGAGTTGAAAACTACACAAGAGATGATGAGCAAAAAATCGCCTTACATGTAAAGGAAATACGTCTTAGTAATTATGAAATTTTAGAGAGTGAAAAAATCGGGTTTAACAGCTACGCCACTCTTGTAAAGTCAGACAAATCAGCGCTCTTTAACAGCCTTAAAGATGAAACAGACAAGACGATAGCACTACTTAAAAATGATGAATCCACAAATAAATCGGCAAATGTTTTAGAGCAGTTTTATTTTTATGAAAATGCTTCATATATCAGTGATGACTTGCTTTATAAGTCACTGGTGTTAAAAGTGTTAAAACCTTCGTTTGATGATGGATATATACTCTCAGAGATCAGCTCTTTAAAAAAGAGTTTTAGCACTCTAAAATCAAACATCACTTTTAGTGTCACAGCCGATGGTGAAAGCCAAAATCTCATCGATCCTTTTAAATCAATCTTGAGCGATAGAGGATTTGCCATCGCACAAAAAGAGGACAAATATCACTTACATGTAAGCATCACTTCAAACACAATCTTCACTCGCGCTTACGGATTTAACCTTGCAAGATCTGCCATAAATATTGATGTGAGAGATAACAAAAACCAGATAGTGCTCAGTAAAAAAGTCGATATCATAGGTC
Organism: Campylobacterales bacterium; assembly: GCA_038205935.1. Taxonomy (GTDB): domain Bacteria; phylum Campylobacterota; class Campylobacteria; order Campylobacterales; family Sulfurimonadaceae; genus Hydrocurvibacter. Next base: position 1,216 of record JBBRBK010000033.1, on the reverse strand, counting down.
AGTCATCACAAGGAAACGAAGTCGCAAAACAAGATGTCGCTATCAAGTTTAAACAGAGCGTGCGGGATATGTTGTAGTAGGCGTCTCACTTTAATTTGTTCAAAATATCTAAAGTGCTCATCTCAAACTTAGAAAATGCAAACCACTTTTTGCCTAAGTCTTTGAGACTTGCTCCGATGTGGTAGATCTCTTTTTCATCAAGTATGATAAATCTATCATGAGAGTTTTTGAACTCTTGGAGCTGTATGTTTTTGTATTGAGTTTGGTATTTTTGATAGTCAAGTTTGAGTTGTTTTGAAATGGTTTGAGTGTAGATTTTTATCGATAAATTTGGATATTTACTAAAAAGTGTAAAAACCGTATCGTCTATGTAGTTGTCTATCAAAATGATTTCATTTTTTGCACTTTTTAATAAATCATTGACAAAAGCATAAGCATCGTAAATCTGTCCGTCGAAAAAGATGCCTTGTTTTTGGTGCAGTGTTTTATCTTCAAAAGCATTTGAAATATTTTCTACTTTTGATTTTAAAAGTGAAACTTCATTTTCTAAAAATACAAATCTTTCATTTGTGATTTTATCGCCATTGATGACGTAGCCATTTTGAATGTAGCTTTTTAAAACCGATGTTGACCATTGTCTAAATCGGACTCCTTTTTGAGATTTAACTCTGTAGCCAACAGAGATAATGACATCTAAATTGTAGTATTCAATTTCTCTTAAAACGTCTCTTTTATTTTCAAATTGAACTGTTGCATTTTTTGCAACAGTTGAAGATCTTTCTAGTTCACCATCAGTAAAAATATTTCTTATATGTCTTGAAATCACTGATTTGTCTCTGTCAAAAAGTTCACATAATTGGCTTTGATTAAGCCAAACAGTTTCATTTTCTACAGATACATTCAGTTCGAGTTCTCCATCATCATAGATAACAATATCTGACTTATAAAGCTTGTCCATTTATAAAACCTTCGTTGGATTTGTACTATCCTATCACTCTTTTAAAATCCGTTTTTAAAGTATTGCAGTTTGTCATGTGGAGTTTTTATTTTGATTGTGGGTTTGGAAGAGGCGTAAGGAGAAGGGGATTTTTAATTAGTATCCTGTCCCCGGATTTTGTATGGTACAATTCCCTTGCTAATACAAAACTTTCCATACGGTTAATGGAGCGACAAGATTGGGTAGAGGGTTCGAAACCTCTACCCTTTTTTTTTGTCT
>JBBRBK010000032.1:0-22612 GCA_038205935.1 Campylobacterales bacterium | reverse complement strand
GTTGAGCGAAGCTATTTTCCTCAAGATACGGCAGATCAGATCTCTGGTGATGGAACGCTCTATGAATGGTTACGCGGATATGATCCAAAACGTGATATCTCAGAGATAAGAAACTGTCTTGGACGTATGCTTTTTAGCGGTGAACAACAAGAAAAATCGGTTGAAAAAATCTCAGGTGGTGAAAAACACAGAATGATGCTTTCAAAGCTGATGCTTGAACAAGGAAACTTTTTAGTTTTAGATGAGCCAAGTAACCACCTTGACCTTGAGGCTATCGTTGCTTTAGGCGAGGGTCTTTTTAACTTTGAGGGAAATGTTATCTGTGTGTCACATGACCGTGAGCTACTAGATGCATTTGCAAACCGTGTTATCGAGATTATGCCTGATGGAAGATATATAGATTTCAAAGGTACTTATGAAGAGTATGCTGAAGCAAAACACGCGGGTACTCTTGATTACGTATAAAAAACTTTTTAAAAAAGGATTTGTTTTGGAGAAAGATTATAAAAATTTCTTAGGTTTAGGAATCGCTGGAAACTTTGCACTTCATTTGAAGCAAGCCGGAGAGCTTGAAGATTTTAAAGATATTATCACAGCAGATGAAGCCGCTCCAAAAGGGATCTTTCCCTTTTACATCCCAAAAAATGCTACATTTTTGGGAACTTACCCAATTTCAAATGATACCATCCAACTTCCTGATGAAATTGTAAACGTCCAAGCTGAACCCGAAGTAGGGCTTACATGTAAGCTCGTTTATGAAGATGGGAAGATCGTTTCTATCACACCAACACATTTCGCTGCTTATAATGATATATCGCTTAGAAAAAATGCTCCAAAAATCAGTCTCAAAAAAAACTGGGGTAGTAACTCCAAGGGGATAAGTTCTCAGCTTATCGAAATAGAAAGTTTTGATGAAGGCTCAAATATCGATAACTATCGTATATGCAGTTTTTTACGCAGAGGTGGAAACGTTTTTCGTTATGGCGAAGATGTTGCGCTTACGGGATATAGCTATTTTCATCAAAAACTTTTGGACTGGATAAAAAATCAAATCAATTCTCAAAAAGATTTTGGGCCGCTTCAAGATGTCCTAGCTCTAATCAAAGAGGCTTCGTTTCCACAGGAGATGATTATCTCCATCGGTGCGACTCGTTATACTGAGTATGGAGAACATACGTTCTTACAAAGTGGAGATGAGGTGATAGTTGCTTTATATGATAATAATCTTTACTGTCAAAACCCGATTATGTCTAAAATAGTTGCAGGCGAGTATGAAGCTGAAGGGATGAGTGTTTTGGCTCAAAAAGTACTTTAAAAGTGTCTCGAGGAACAAAGCTTGATCTTTTCATAGGTGCTGAAATAGATGCTGGCTGGAGCGAAGTAGCCCCGCGTAGAAGTGAAATAGCACAAGAGTTAAAAATACCATCGAAGCACTTTCTAGTTTTTAGAAAAGAGAAACGTCGAGGGAAAGTTGTGATGCTAGTGGGTGAGTTTTTTTTAAGTCAAGATGATGCAAACGAGACACTAAAAATTGTAAAGAAAAAGCTTGCATGTGGAGGAACTTATAAAGATGGTTGGATGGAGTTTCAAGGTGATGTGCAAGTAAAGTTAAAAACAAATCTACAAGAGCTTGGATTTCGGTTTAAGAATTAAACCCTTCAAGTTTTTCTTGTAGTTTTACATAAAACAGCTCAAAATCTGGAAGATCCAATTTCGCCTCGCGCTGTTTTTCTCCCCACATAGAGTTTGGAAAATAACTGTCATTTTGATATCTTGCCATTACATGTAAGTGTACACGGGGAAGCATATTTGCAAAAGAAGCCATATTGATTTTGTGTGGTTTGAAGGTGGAAAGCATCTCTAGCTCTACGATGTCGTAGAGTTCAAAGAGTTTGAGTCGAAGCGGCTTTGGAAGGTCGCTAAGCTCTTTATATTCTATTTTGGTAAAAATCTTTAACCAAGGAATCTCACTTTTTTCTATCTCTATAAAAAAGTTTTCATCCTCGTAGATTTTCATAGCTTATGATCTTGGTCCACGATTTCTATCGCCACCTGAGTTTCTATCACTCGCTGGACGATCTCCACGTGGTGCTCTGTCTGGACGACTTCTATCACCGCTTGGACGATCTCCGCCACCAGCGCTGTTTCTGTCTCTATCAGAACCTGAACGGTTTCTGTCGCCACTTCCACTTGGACGGCTACTATTGCTATTGTTGCCTCTATATCCGCCACGACGTGGTGCGCCGCCACGATTACCTGAACCGCCTCTATCTGCGCCACGGTTGTTGATACGAGCAAGAATACCTTCTAGTTTATCAGCAGGGATACCTATATGGTTTGGCCCTTGAATCGATTGTTTTTCTAACAACATAGAAATCATTTTGAAAAGCATAGTTTCTTCGTCAATATCTTGTTTAAGTTTGTCTAAAATCATATGCGCTTCATCAAAAATATGTTGTTCTTCGATTGAAGCAACTAGAGAATCGATAGTTGATTTTTTCATATCATTTTTACTTGGAATGTAAGCGTGAGCCATAGTCGTTCCAACTTTTGCTTTGATACGTTGCAATTCTTTAAACTCTAAAGGAGTTAGTAAAGTAATTGCTTTTCCTTCTTTACCAGCACGGCCAGTTCTACCGATACGGTGAACATAACTTTCAGGATCAAAAGGAATATGGTAGTTAAATACGTGAGTGATATCATTTACATGTATACCACGTGCTGCAACGTCTGTTGCAACAAGAACTTGTACGTTTCCAGCTTTTACAGCTTTGATAACTGTTTCGCGTTGACGTTGTTCCATATCTCCGTGAAGACCATTAGCGATAAATCCTGCAGCTGAAAGAACATTTGCAAGACGATCAACTTCACGTTTTGTACGACAAAATACGATCGCTTTATCCATATCTTCAGATTCCATCAAACGGATGATCGCAGCATCACGTTCGCTTTCTTCGATAACATAGTATTCTTGAGTAATATCTTTGTTTGTAGTCTCACCTTTAGTGATAGAAACAAACGCAGGATTTTTTAAAATACGCTCAGCTAGAACTTTGATAGGTGCTGGCATTGTTGCTGAGAACAATAGTGTTTGACGACTTGTTGGAAGATATGTAAAGATTTCATTGATATCATCCAAAAATCCCATATCTAGCATCTCATCAGCTTCATCCAAAACAACGATTTTTGGATTGAAGTTGTTCAACATATTGCGTTTTAAAAGGTCAAGTAAACGACCCGGTGTAGCAACAACAACTTGTGCGCCACGTTTGATAAGGTCAAGTTGACGGTTATATGAACTACCACCAAAGATTGTTACAGTGTTTGCGCCTAAATTACGTCCGTATTTGAAAAGTTCGTCACTTACTTGAGTCGCAAGTTCGCGAGTCGGAGTGATAACAAGAACTTCAACGCCTGATTTCATATCCATCATATTTAATGCTGGTAAGCCAAATGCTGCAGTTTTACCTGTACCTGTATGTGCTTGTCCAACCATATCACGACCTTGCATAACTAAAGGAATAGCTTCTGCTTGAATCGGGCTTGGTACTTTAAAGCCAGCGTGATCGATAGCTCTTAGTAAATCTTTTTTGAATCCAAATGATTCAAACGTTATTAGTGGTGCTTCAGTTTCCTGAATTAGTGTTTCTTCTTGCATGTAAATCCCATTGCTTAAGGACACGACTCAACTCTACGTATAGAGTTTAGAGGTGCCCTAGTTAAATTTTACCGCCATTTATTTGCGGAACGGAATTATATCTAAATAACCTTATAAGAAAGGCTTAATATATATATTAGTTTATAATTAAGAAATAAAGCATATAATATGTGTAAAAAATAATAGGAGTCTGCCATGAATAAGGGCTTAATGAGTGTTGTCGTAGCGGTATTATTGTCAAGTTCACTTTTTGGTGCGTGTGAGTATGGGCAAAAAGGAGATATTATAGTTGGCTTTCAAGCTTATAAGACACCACTCAAAATTGGAGTCGGCGGTGAATTTAATAATGTCGAGTATGTAAATAACACAAAATCTGCAAAAGATTTATCAACTCTGTTAAAAGGTGCAACTGTAAATATCAATACTTCAAGTGTCGATAGTGCAAATCCGGCGCGTGATAAAAAATTGGTTGATTTCTTTTTTAATACGATGAGTCAAAAAGGGATTGTTGCAAAGATAACTGATCTTAAAGTTGATAAGAGCGATGTAAATGCAAAAATAACGGGAGTCGTCTTTGTAGATATCAAGATGAATAATGTTTCTCATCCAGCTGAGATGAAATTTAATTATGAAAAGGGTATCTTGCAAGCGGATGGCGTGATTGACCTTGGTGATTATAAAGCGCTTGGTGCTCTTTCCTCTATCAACAAAGCATGTTATGATCTGCATAAAGGTAAAACATGGTCAGATGTCACTATCAGTTTTAATATGAATATCCAAGCAGACTGCCAATAGTTATGAAAATCGCTACGCAGTATAGCTATGAAAAAACTTGGCAGATCACAAGAGAAGAAGATTTGCTAAGAATGATAAAAGAAGAAGTGGGAGAGGAAGCGGCCGAGGGCACACTTTCCTATGTTAAAGAGATTTGCAAGAGCGGTAAAACAATTACCGTAGGTTCTTGTAGATTTAAAAAGGGTGATTAGCCCTTTTTAACATCTTTTACCATTGAATCAAGATAGCCGAACAACTCTTGAGATGCTAGTTCTGATTCTCTAAACAAGTTGATAATTTCTGCATTTGTTGCATTACCTCTTTCCAAAAGCTCCATAGCTTTTTTGATATTTCCATGAATTGTTGCATGCGGCTTTTCTATAGCACTAAATGCAGAACTATGTGAAAATAATTGTTTACCTTCTGCTCCATACCATTTACCAAGATTACATGTAAGGTGATCACTTAAATTTTTATCTACTTTTCCATCAAGTACTGTCGAATATGAAGAAGATTTAAAAATCATGTGATCGAGTTTTGCCATATTTGCAAAGAGTTCATGCCCTATTTTTTGACTGTCATCTTTGATTTTACTTACATTACGAATCATTTCGTGGAGCGTGATTTTAAAATCATCAAGTTTGCTTTGAGATTCTGATGCAGAGAGGTCAATTTTTTCGCTGTTTTGTGTCATTGTTATCGAGTTTTGTTTTAAAACGCTGATATTGGCTTCCACTTCACTTGTCGCTTTTTGCGTGCGTTCTGCAAGTTTTCTTACTTCATCAGCAACAACGGCAAATCCACGTCCATGCTCACCAGCGCGCGCTGCTTCTATGGCAGCATTAAGTGCTAAAAGATTTGTTTGATCAGAGATATCTTTGATAAGGGTGATAACATTAAAAATCTCTGCAACATTCGTGTTAAGTTGATCCGCAGAGTTTTTAGAATCACTGAGCATCTCTGTAATGTGTGCAATATTATCGATGATTTCATCTGTTGATTTTGTAACTTTGGTAATAATATTGCCCGTTTCACCATTGAGTTTATTCACTTGATCTACATTTTGAATATTATCTTTCATACTTGTTTGTAGATTTGTTGCATTTGCTACTGAACCTGAGATCATCTCATGAGAAAGACTGAGATTGAGTTCATTCTTTTCTAGAGCTTGTGCTATCTGCTGTGATGTTTCTTGGGCTCTGAGTGCTTCACGTTTGGCTTCGTTAGAAATCCCTTCTACTATATCTAAGAAGGCATTAAAGCTTTGACTTGCACTTCCTAATTCATCATGTGAGACAATTGGAAGTCTTTTAGAGAGATCTGCATCTCCTATAGTAAGCTCTTTTGCCACTTTATCAAGATTGACAATAGGATTGATAACAGCTTTTTTGACGATATAGAGTAAAAATAATAAAACGAAAACATTTATTAAAGCAATAATAAATATTTGGCTTAAGAGTGATTTTTCTGAATCTTTAATTGTCGCTTCAACTTCAGTTTTTAATTTACCCATAACTGCGTAACCAACAATATTATTTGAAAAATCCATAATCGGTTCAGAAGAGATAAAATAGTTTTTAGATTTTTGGAATGTTTTAGTATCTCTAGGATCAATAGATGAAAGTTCTTTAAAAAATGAATCGTTTATAGTTTTTTTTGAAACTGCTAAAGTGAAGTCATTAATTTTTGGAGCATCTTTTAGTGCTGTTGCTGTAGATAAATATTTATTATCAAGAACCACCACTATGTCAACATTGTTGCTTTTTTTTGCAGATGTTATAATGGAGTTTAGACCTTGAATAAATTCAACTGAACCAAGATAGTTACCTGCATCAATAACAGGTGAAAGACCTCGAAGAAGAAGACCTTCTTTTCCTACTTCCATTGTAACGAGAGGTTTTTTTGTTTCTTTCACTTGGAGAATACTTTTTCTAAAACCACTGAGATCATCACCAAACTTCTCTGGACTCCAAGATCTTAGAAAACTTTTAACATTTGCATCATGAACATGGATCTTCACATTGTTAAAATCTGTATTGTCTTTGAATGTTTTTGAAAGAGCACTCAAACCATTGACTGCAATATTCCTATTGTTTTCTTTTAAAGCTCTCATAGTGTAGTAATTTTCGGAAATGTTGATGGCATTAGTTAAGCCAATATCTTTTTTATTGTTTAAAAGACCGTTGTATAACGAACGAAGTGAACTGTTTTCTTTTTTATATATCAGCTTTCATATTGTTGATAGAATAAAAATAGTTGATCGCAATAATTACAAATCCGACAAGGATAGATATTATTAACGGTATCTGAATCTTTCTACTAATACTTTTCATAGGGAACCTTTGAGGTGATTTATGGATGTGGAACTTTAAGTGTGGAGTTGAGACTCCATCCGATGAGAGCCATTAAAAAAACAACAGCAACTGCAGGGATAAGTGCATAAGAGTTTGCAAGATAGACAAGCCAAAGTAAGATAGCACCAAGTGGGGTAGGTACGCCTGTAAAAAACTTTGAAACTTCTCCAGCGTCTGCGTTGATATTAAACTGGATCAAACGACGAAGTCCCGAGATAACATAGTAGATGCTAATAACAGAAGCGACTATGATGATCGCTCCCTCTGTTTTTGCATACACTGCTTGAAAGATTAAAAATACAGGGACAAGAACAAAAGATAAGAAGTCTGCAAAACTATCGAGTTGAATGCCAAACTCATTTGAAAGTTTATATTTTCTAGCGATCTTGCCATCGAAAATATCAAAAGCTCCACCAACCCACGCTAGGATGATTGCAAGAAAAAAGTTATTTTGAGTAATGAAGTAAGTTGCCATCAAACCAGCTGTGATATTGACCATTGTAAAAAGATTTGCAAGATTAAAGTGAGAAGTAGATTGCCATAAAAATTTCATCTATGTCCTTTTTGCGCAATTATAGCATCAGTAGGTTGAAAATACCTACGAAATGCCTAAAAGAAGAACGCTTTTATATGCCAAAAATGCTAAAGAATACGCAACACCAGTGGTAAGTAAAAAGAGATAAACAGCGTACTTGATTCCACCGGCTTCTCTAGTAAAAACCGCAGTTGCCGCGAAGCATGGGAGATATGTCATTATGATAACAATAAATGCAACAGCTGAAGCAAAAGAGATATTTGCATGGAGTCTTTGCATCAATCCATTGCTATGCTCATCCGCATCGGCACCAACTGAGTATAAAACACCGAGAGTTGAGACAACAACCTCTTTAGCAGCAAGTCCTGTTTGAAGCGCAATTGCCATCTTCCAATCCATTCCGATAGGCTGAAATATAGGTTCTATAAACTTCCCAATACGGCCTAAAAAACTCTGTTCTAGAAGATGTTCGCTCAGTGAAGCTTGTAGCAGTTTTTGTTCTTGCGTATCTGCTGTAAGTTCTATCTTCGCTTTTTGCTCTGCTACCATTTGAACGTTGTGCGGATAGTTACTTAAAAACCATACAAGCATGGAAGCTGCGGCAATAAATGTTCCCGCTTTTTTGATATACATGTAAGTCTTTGTTTTGACTGTGTGCCATACAAGAGTAAAAGATGGAAGGCGATACTTTGGCATTTCCATAACGAATGGTTCATCTCTCCCTTTAAATGCTGTCATCTTTAATACTTTAGCGGCAATAAGTCCTATAACCGCGCCACTGATATAGATGGCAAATAAAACATTTCCCGCACTACTCTCTCCAAAAAAAGCTCCAGCAAAAAGGACATATACAGGAAGTCTCGCCCCACAGCTCATAAATCCGATGACAAAAAGAGTAAGCAATCTGTCTCGATCATTTTTTAAAATTCTCGCACTCATGTAAGCAGGAATAGAACATCCAAAACCTGTAACAAGAGGGATGAAAGATTGTCCATGCAAACCAAAACGGTGGAAAAAGCCATCAAGTAAAAAGGCAACCCGACTCATATAACCCGTCGATTCTAAAAGTGAGATACCAATAAAAAGAATCACAATATTTGGCACAAACATAATAACCGCACCGACTCCCGCAATTAAGCCCTCTACTACGAGTGAGCGTATTTCGAGATTTGGTATAGTAGCACCCACAACACTGCCAAACCATGTAAAAAATGCATCAATCCATTCCATCGGGATAGATCCGAGTTTAAAGGTCAGCTGGAAAAGTCCCCACATAAAAAAGAGAAAGATGGGGATGCCAAAAACAGGGTGGATAAGAATTCTGTCTATTTTATCTGTTGTACTGATCTCGTGAAGTGCAATATTGTCTTGTTTTACAACCTCTGCGACAATCCCTTTATTAAACGCCATATATTCTTCAGCAAAGATATCCTGCATATCTTCCGTTGCGTGGTGTAAGGCAAGATGTTTGTTCGCTTCATGTAAGATGGGTTGGAGCTCTATCCATATAGGATCATCATGCATTTTTCTATATGTTTTTTCTTTGTTTTGTAAGAGGTTGATAGCGATACGTCTAAAAGAGTTGTGAGATTTAAAATGGTGCTTTGTAAGACAGGTGATAATATTTTCTATCTCTTCTTCGATAGGTTCACTAAATATCAGTTTAGATTCACTCAAGCTATTTTCAAAAGTTTGAATAATTGCATCAAGTAATGGTTTGATGCCTTCTTTTGTAGCTGCAGAAACGGCAATGGCTTTTACACCTAAAAGCTGTGAAAAAAGCTTTGCATCGATATGGATTCCCTCTTTTTTTGCCTCATCGCTCATGTTAAGTGCAATGACGAGCTTTCTATTCATATTTAACAGTTCTGAAGTGAGTTGCAAATTTCTTTGCAAATTTGTTGAATCTACTACATTTACGATGAGGTCGTACTCTTCTTCGCATAAAAAGTTCGTAGTGACCTTCTCCTCGATGGAGTACTCGCTGAGCATATACGTTCCTGGAAGATCAACAATGTTGACTTTATACCCTTCATAGTTGAAAAGTACTTCGCTTTTTTCAACTGTAACGCCTGTAAAATTGCCTACATGTAAGTGGGCATTTGAGATGGAGTTGATAAGCATACTTTTTCCGACATTTGGCTGTCCGACAAGAGCTATTTTTATCTTTTTCATACTGTTTTTACCTCGATTGCTTTGGCCTCATCTTTACGAAGCGCTATATTCATCTTTCCGACTTTGATTTCAACCGTACTTTTTGTCGGAGAATATCCAAGCAGGCTTATGGTTGCACCTCTTAAAACTCCAAAAGAGATAAGTCTTTGTCTGAGTTCACCTTCGGTGTTGAGTTTTACAACCTCTAAAATATCATTTTGTTTACACTCTAAAAGATTCATCTGTTTTTACCTTAAAAATTATATGTTGCCATGAGCTGTAATCTATTCCAGTTCGTTTGGTCATTGCTTGAATCTATTTTATCATTATCTATCGTATAGACTGCAGAAAATTCAAAATTCTTGGTGACATTATATTTAAAACCTATATTTTGCTCAACAATATCAGCTTTTTTTCCTAAAGAGTTTCGGTCGCCGATAAAATCTCCATACGCATAAAGCAATTTGAAATTGTTGAGAGCATAGCTAAGGGAACAAACAATGGCTTGTGAATTTCGATCTATTGCAATATCATTAAGAATCATAGTATCCATGCTTGTATAGAGCGCTCCTCCTCCAAAACCGCTAAATGTTTCTTTTCCTTTACTAACGATAGCTTTGTTGTATGCAGTCGTGAAGGTAAGTCCATGGATGTTAACTGCCGCCATCGCTCCATAAAGCTGAGCGTTTACCATACTGTCGTCTAACTCATTTTCATTGATATACTGAATACTGCTGTGGAGGAAAACATCTTGACTTAGATTATAGTGAATGGAAGCGTCAGTGTATAAAATATTTGAAAAGTCGGTGATATTGTAAATCCACGTGCTTACGTCAAAAAGATTATTTGAAAAAGCAACTGAACTAAGCCAAGCCCCTGTTTTTCCTACGGGAATATAACCATCTGCTAAACCAGCATCATATCCTTGCCAGTTTTGAAGTTTTCCAGCCATAAAGGTAAACTCTCCTACGGTATAAGTGCCAAGATAAGCTTCAAAGGTATTTTGTATCATACGAATAGCATCACTGTCTGCAAGTGGCGTATCAACGACTTGTCTTCCCATACGAAGATTAAGATTTCCATCTTTATAGTTTACATAAGCTTCAGCTAGCTGTGTAAAGTTGCCTTTGTCTGAAGAGAGTTCACTGTCTTGTTCCTCTTTTGATCTGCTTCCTGTGGCAAAGTTGATATCCTGAGATGCATAAAAAGCAACAGCCGCGCTAAAACCATCGAAAGAGCTCGTTTCATACTTTAGTTGTCCGCCTAGCGCCGTTGCATAGTTGTCAGGGTTACTCGATACTGCGTAATCACGCTGGCTATAGATAGAACGTATTTGACCAGAGATGGTTGCATTTTTAAATATATCTATAAACTGATCTGAGCTGTTGTTATTTTCTATGAGTGGCGGCTCTTTTTTCTGTGCAATGTCTCTAAGGCTATGAGGAGCATCTATATTTTCATAAGTGATAACAGTTCCAGCATAAGCATTGATGCTTAGTGTTAATGACAATCCCATTTTTGTGAATGTTTTCATGAGTAATTCCCTTTTTTAATTAGGTAATGATATTCATTATCAACTTAAAGTAAAGTTAGTAATGATAATTGTTATCATAAATAGAATATTCTTTTATTATCCAACTATTAAGAGAAATGCGTTAAAGTATCATTATGAATAAAATACTTATGATAGAAGATGATTTGGAGTTAGCAGAGATACTTACAGAGTACCTCGAACAGTTTGATTTTAAGATAGTGACGGAAGATGATCCTTTTAAAGCTGTGAGTATCTTAAAACTAGAACCTTTTGATTTGGTTATCCTTGACCTTACACTTCCGGGAATGGATGGTTTGGAAGTATGCGAAGCAATCCGTGAGCGTCAGGATATTCCTATTATTATTTCTTCAGCAAGAAGCGATGTGACGGACAAAGTGGCAGCACTTGCTCTTGGAGCTGATGATTATCTACCAAAACCTTATGATCCAAGAGAACTCGAAGCTCGTATTCACTCTGTACTTCGTAGATATGAAACAAAAGTATCGCAAAAAGATGAGATGAAGAGTGATTTTAAATGTGATACTTCTTCGATGCAAATACACTATAAAGGGCGCGCTCTTGATCTGACAAATGCAGAATACGGTATCTTGTCATATATGATCCAAAAACAAGGTAATGTCGTTTCACGTGAGGATCTTATCCATAATGTCAATGCCATTAATGAAGATTCATCAAATAAAAGTATTGATGTTATGGTTGGGCGTATTAGAAATAAACTCGGAGATAAAACATTAATAGAATCAGTTCGAGGCGTGGGATATAAACTCATAAAATGAGACGCCACGCAGTTTTACTTACCGTTTTATTTGCGCTTTTTGTAACGCTTGTGAGCGTGAGTTATGTCTTTTGGCAGTTCTATCAGTTAAACTATGTCAGATATGTCAACAATATTTTTGCAAAACACTCTGTCATTACTCAGCTTTTTCATGAATATCAGCAAAATCAAAGCTCAACAGCTATTTTTGATGCCAATCTTGCTATCTATAATCTTTCTGCGATTCCTGAGAAAAAAGCACAACAGATTTTAAAAACAGGGAAAACTCTGACACAAGAAAGTAGAAATGTTAGGCGAAATGATGACTTGGCTGAAAATACAAATATGATGTATCAAGGATCTTCACGTGTAAAAACAGTGATGCTTCAATATCAAAACTCCATCTATTTTTATATACGTACAAATATGGGTTCTATTATGGTTATAGACTCAACACTCAAACCCTATAAACCTTGGAGTCTTATCTCAAGTTATGTGAGCATTATCTCCATTATTATCATATCGTTTATGCTTATCTTGCAAAGACTTCGTCCTTTGATACGACTATTTCAGCGGATAGCTCTTTTTGGTGCTGGAAATTTGAATGTCTCTTTTAAAGTGAAGGGAAAAGATGAAATAGCAGTTATTGCCAATGAGCTTGAGACTGCTAGACTCAAGATCAACTCTATGCTTGGAGCGCGGACGCTTTTTTTACGTAACATTATGCATGAACTTAAAACTCCCATCGCAAAGGGAACTATCGCAACGCAAATGCTAGAATCACAAAAACAGCGTGATAGATTTACCTCTATTTTTGGCCGACTCGAAACACTTGTCAATGATTTTGCTATGATAGAAGAGGTGACTTCGCTAACAACGAGAAAAGAATTTTCCGAATACAGAATCGTAGATATCATTGATGGTGCAATAGATATGTCGATGGTGGAACCCGAACATATAGAAGTTGATATTAAAAGCTCGGCTAAGCTTGTGGCAAATTATAGACTTTATACGACTGCTATCAAAAATATGATCGATAATGCGATGAAATACTCACCGGACAAGCACATTAAAATAATAATTGTAGATGCAGAACTCTGTTTTGAAAGTAAAGGTGCGAGACTTAAATATCCTCTAAATTTTTATATAGAACCATTTACAAAAGAGTCTTCATCGCAAAACAGTTTTGGTTTGGGTTTATATCTTGTGGATTCAATATTAAAAGCTCATAAGCAAGTGTTAGCTTATGAGTATGACAACGGCGTGAACCGTTTTATCTTTGCAAGAGATACTTACAAAGAATCGTAATCTATCTTTTGTTTAGTTTCTCTTTGAGGATAATCTTGCCCATCTCTACACCAGGCTGGTCGTAAGTATTGATATCAAGCATTTTTCCCACAAGTGCTGCTAAAAGCTCATAATAGTAGATAAGCTCGCCGATAGAATGCGCGTTGATTTGAGAGATTTCGATAACATCTAGCGGAATATGTTCAAGTGAGAGAAGAGACTCGACAATAGAGTCAGCCTGCATATTGATGATTTCTGAGAACTTATATCCGTTTAATACATCCAACGCTTCTAAATGTTTGAGTGAGTTATTTGGTACTTCCATCGCATTTTCAAAATTGTTTATCTTGATGACAGTCACACTTTTGTCTCGTTTCCCATCAACAATCAACTGTAAAAAAGAGTGTTGATCGGTGGGTCCGATAAGACCAACTGGAGTAAGCCCTACATGTAACTGTGAATGGATCTGTTTTTTCCCAAGGCTTTCTCCCCAAAGTTGCACATACCATGCGTTGAACTCCCGAAAAACTTCTGAGTAGCTAAATAAACAATTAATATTATAAGTATTTGCAGTTTGAGCATAATAAGTCGCTTTTTTCAAAAGTGAAGTATCATAACCCTCTTGATTGAAAAATGAGTTATAGATCTTTTTCGCACCATCTAAAAGAGACCCTATATCGACACCTATCATCGCAAGCGGAACAAGACCAACTGCGCTTAAAACCGAAAATCTCCCACCAACATTATGAGGAATATGAAACACTTTGATATTGCTATCAATTGCGTGCTTTTCAAGAAGTGAACCCTCATCTGTAATGATCGTACAGTTTTTAGAAGTTATCTCTACGATAGAGGTAATGTACTTGTAAACAGAGATCGTCTCAACCGTTGTTCCAGATTTACTGATAATAAGAAAATGGGCATTTTTAAGATCAATATGTTCCATCTCATCAGTGATGACAAGGGGATCGGTCGTTTCTATAACATGCAGTTTTTTTGAAAAGTGGTTGGTATATTTTAAAAATTTATAAATTGCAGAGGTTCCAAGAGCACTACCGCCGATACCGACAACCACGATATCTTGCGCATCTATACTCTTCGCGTAAGCTTTATATCCACTAACATCGTTGTGGCAAAGTTCGTAAAAGCCTATCTCTTCTCTTTCAGCTTTAATCAATTCAAGAATATTTTCGTTTGGCTTAGTGTCAAAATAAAACCTGTTTTTCATGGTTTGAACCTTAAATTAAGTGAGTTCTTGACATAATAACATAAATGAAGGTAAAATACGTCTACATAAAGTGTAATACTAAACTTCAAAATCTACACAAATCTTTCATATGCGCAATAAATCTAACTTAAACAAGGTGAAGCAATTAATGGCTGAACAAACTCCAACACCAAACAAAAAAAGTACGAAAAGCAGAACTCACACGCCTGTTATAGGTCACAAAATAGAAGATCTCAGAACGAAGACTACAGCAGACCTTGTAGTGATCGCAATTGAACTTAATGTTGAAAATCCAAATGAACTTATACGTCAGGATATCATTTTTGAAATCCTAAAAGCACAAGTAGAACAGGGTGGTTTCATCCTTTTTACGGGAATTCTTGAAATGATGTCTGATGGTTACGGATTTTTACGTACTATAGATAAAGATTTCGGGGACAGTGTTCACGATGCTTATGTTTCAAGTACACAGATCAAGCGTTTTGCTCTTCGTAATGGAGATAGCGTTACCGGTCAGGTTCGTCCTCCAAAAGAGCAAGAGCGTTACTATGCACTTCTCAAAATCGAAGCGATCAACTACCTTCCACCTGAAGAGAGCAAAAAACGTCCTCTTTTTGAAAACCTTACACCTATCTACGCAACAAGTCAGATCAAGCTCGAATATCAAGCAAATAAACTCACTGGTCGTATGATGGATCTTTTTGCTCCTATTGGCCGCGGTCAACGTGGACTTGTCGTTGCACCTCCAAGAACTGGTAAAACTGAACTTCTAAAAGAGATAGCAAACGGTATCACGCATAATCATGCAGATATGGACTTGATGGTTTTACTTGTTGATGAAAGACCTGAAGAGGTTACGGATATGGAGCGAAGTGTCAGAGGTGAAGTTTACAGCTCGACATTTGATATGCCTGCAAAAAACCACGTAAAAGTGGCTGAAATGGTCATTGAGCGTGCAAAACGTCGCGTGGAACTTGGTCATCATGTAGTCATTCTTCTTGATTCTATCACACGTCTTGCTCGTGCTTACAATACTGTCACACCATCAAGTGGAAAAGTTCTTTCAGGCGGGGTTGATGCAAATGCACTTCACAAACCAAAACGCTTTTTTGGAGCTGCTCGTAATATAGAAAACGGCGGAAGTTTGACGATCATCGCAACTGCGCTTATCGAGACGGGTTCAAAAATGGACGAAGTTATTTTCGAAGAGTTCAAAGGTACAGGTAACTCCGAACTTATTTTGAGTCGTAAAATCTCTGAGAGACGTATCTATCCGGCTATCGATATTCTTAAATCAGGAACTCGTAAAGAGGAACTTCTTATCTCTCCTGAAATACTTCAAAAAGTGTTTATCCTTCGTTCAATGTTGCATAAACAAGATGATGAAGTTGAAGCGCTGAAATTTCTATATACAACTATGATGAAAAATAAAACGAATGAAGAGTTCTTAGAAAGTATGAATAATCAATAATGAAAGTAGGTGTTTTTGATAGCGGGATCGGCGGATTAACAGTTGTTAAGTCGCTTTTAGAACACCAGTTTTTTGAAGAGATCATCTACTTTGGTGATACTGCTCGCGTACCTTATGGAATCAAAGATAAAAATACCATCATTCGCTACGCTATCGAAGCTGTAGAATTTTTTAAAAATTTTGAGTTAGATCTTATCGTCGTTGCATGTAACACTGTCAGTGCATATGCGCTTCCCGAGATGCGAGAAAATGCAACTTGTCCAGTAGTCGGCGTCATCGAAGCAGGTGCGCTTGCGGCGAAAAATGCGCTTACATGTAAGGACGCAAATATCCTTATCATTGGCACAAAAGCGACCGTAAACTCCAAATCATATGAAAATGAACTCCATTCTCTTGGATATAATAATTTACAAGCAAAAGCGACAAGTCTTTTTGTGCCGCTTGTTGAAGAGGAGATTTATGAGGGTGAGATACTCGAATCAACTTTCAAACACTACTTTAAAGATATCAAATCTCCCGATGCACTCATCCTTGGATGTACTCATTTTCCACTTATTGCGCCCGCTTTACAAAATTATTTTGGCAAAGATTGTCAGCTGATTCATTCAGGTGATGCGATTGCCCAGTATTTGGAAAAAGAGTTTGATTTTACTTCTCGTTATCCAAATCCAGAGATCAAATTTTTTGCCTCAGAAAATCCTGAAGCGCTTCGTAAAATTGCCAAAAAATGGTTAAAATTATAAAAAATTAGGAATAAAAAATGGCAATTACAAAACGTGTGACTTTTATAGCAAAACCAGATGGCATCGAGATGATGAAAAAACTTTTAAGCGCGATGGTTGAACCTTCAAAAGCAGAAGAGGGTTGTACTTTTTATGAAATTTTTCAGTATGAAAATAAACCTGAAAAATTTATGGCGTATGAAAGCTGGAGAGATGAAGCCGCACTTGATGGACATAAAAACTCTGCACATTACGCAGTTTATAAATCAAGTTATGAACCGTACTGCCTGAAAAAATACTCAGACGAACTTGAAGTTTTAGGCTAAAAGATGAAAAATCTTTGGTCTGATGCAGAATCTAAAAAATTTACGAGTGATTTAGACTTAAGAGTTTATACTTCAAATCTTTTAGGTCAAAGTGATGAACTTGTCCTTCACGGTGGCGGAAACACTTCTGTCAAAGTGGAAGTAGACGATGAAGATATTCTTTATGTTAAAGGCAGCGGCTGGGATCTGGTCAGTATAAAAGCTGAGGGTTTTGCGCCTGTAAAACTCGAAGCACTTTGGGAAATGGCAAAACTTCCAACTCTCAGCGACACCGATATGGTAAGCGGACAAAAAGCGGCAATGATCGATAAAACTGCTCCAAACCCTTCTGTAGAAGCCATATTGCACGCTATTATCCCTTTTAAATTTGTGGATCATACGCATGCAGACGCTGTTGTGAGTATTTCTAATTCTGTTAGCGGCATTGAAAATATCAAAGCTCTTTTCCCGAACTTTTTGATTATTTCTTATGTGATGCCCGGTTTTTTGTTGGCTCAGAAGATTTATAAAAAAACGAAAGATTTGGATTGGTCAAAATGCGAGGGGATTATCTTGCATAATCACGGAATTTTTACTTTTGATGATGATGCGAAAAAATCTTATACAAAAATGATAAACGCAGTGACAAAAGCTGAAGAGTTTTTGGCAGAAAATGCAAAAGTGACACTCAAGCTTTCAAACTCTAAAAAAAATATCGATCTTAAAAAACTGCAACATCTTCTTACTCACCATAAAGGCTTTCCCGTTGTCTTACATGTAAACAGATCAAATCTCGCGTATACATATAGTTCTCACGAAGATTTAAAACACTTTACATGTAGAGGTGTTCTCACGCCTGAGCATATCATAAGAACAAAACGAATGCCTTTAGTGCTCCTAGATGATAATTTTGAAGATGCGATAGAAACATATGAGGCAAAATATCAAGAGTATTTTGAAACTTTTGCCACAAACGAAATATGCTTAAATCCTGCTCCAAACTACGCCGTTGTAAAAGATTATGGAATTATCTGTTTTGGAAAAAATGAAAAAGAGGCTTCTATCATCAATGATATTGTTGAACATACGATGCTCGCAGTTCTTCGTGCTGATATGCTTAGCGGATACAAAAGTATCAACGTAGCCGAGAGTTTTGCGATGGAATACTGGGAACTCGAACAAGCGAAACTGAAAAAATAATGTCTTACTTAATGGCCATAGATGCAGGAACTGGCAGTGTTCGTGCGGTGATATTTGATACCAAAGGCAATCAGATAAGTGTCTCTCAAAGTGAGTGGACACATTTGGAAGAATCTGGTGTGCCAAACAGTATGAGTTTTGATTGCCAAAAGAATTGGGGCCTTACATGTAAGTGTATTCGCGAGGCTTTAAAACTTGCAAATCTCAGTGGAAAAGATATCACAGCACTTTCTGCTACAAGCATGCGTGAGGGAATTGTGCTTTATGACAAAGAGGGAAATGAACTCTTTGGAGTGGCAAATGTGGACGCAAGAGCAGATAAAGAAGTAAGGCATCTGAAAGAAAATTTCCCTGATATCGAAGCGGAATTTTACGCGACTTCAGGTCAGACTTTCGCACTCGGCGCACTTCCTCGAATCATGTGGCTTAAAAATAATAAACCTGAAGTCTATGAAAAAGTAGCACAACTCTCCATGATAGGAGACTGGATACTTTTCCGCCTTAGTGGCATACTTGCAACAGACCCAAGCAACGCTGGAACAACGGGAATTTTCTCTTTAAAAGAGCGGAATTGGGATGCTTCAATGGCAACAAAAATGGGACTTAAAGATGATATTTTTCCTCCTTGTTTAGAAGTTGGCACGCTGATGGGAACGGTAAGTGAAAAGGCTTGCAAAGAAACAGGACTCTGTGCAAATACAAAAGTCGTGATGGGCGGTGGCGATGTTCAACTAGGATGCGCGGGGCTTGGCGTAGTCAACCTCGGCGATGTGGCAGTGCTTGGCGGATCGTTTTGGCAACAAGTTGTAAACATCCCAAGTGAGATGCAACCTCCAAAAGAGTTGTCGATTCGCGTGAATCCCCATGTCATAAAAGGGCAATCCCAAGCAGAGGGAATCACTTTTTTTTCAGGGCTTATCATGCGCTGGTTTCGAGATGCTTTTTGTGAGATGGAAAAAATAGAAGCCGAGCAAAGAGGGATAGATACTTACGCAGTTTTAGAGGAAAAAGCCTCAAAAATTCCAGCTGGATCTTACGGAATCATCCCGATATTTTCAGACTCTATGAACTATGGAAAGTGGATTCACGCGGCTCCGAGCTTTTTAAATCTTTCACTTGACGCGCTTACATGTAACCGTTTTTCAATGTTTCGAAGTCTGCAGGAAAACGCCGCAATTGTCTCAAGTATCAATCTGGATAAAATCAAGAAGTTTAGCGGTATTGAAATAGACACAATCGTCTTTGCTGGAGGTGCAAGTAAAGGTGCTCTTTGGTCTCAAATCCTCTCAGATGTAACAGGATGCAAAGTAAAAATTCCAAAAGTGACTGAAGCTACAGCTTTAGGTGCGGCGATGGCTGCTGGTGTGGGCGTGGGAATTTACAAAGATATGATTTCAGCTTCAAAAGAGTTGGTCGTATGGGATAAAATGTATGAGCCAAATAGAGAAAATAAAAAGATCTATGATGAGCAAAAGCAAAAGTTTGAACTCGCATATAAAGTACAACTTGCTCTTGTAGATGAGGGTGTGACAACTTCCATGTGGAAAGCTCCAGGACTTTAAAAATTTCTGCAGATAACGTGTAATCATTTTGAAATCACGGTTTGCTATATTTCGCTTATGCAAACACAACTCACACAGATATGGCTGGATAGATTAGAAGTTTTAGATATCGCTTTTCAGCCTATTCTCAATATTAACACCGGTAAGATTTATGCAGTGGAAGCACTTCTACGTAACGTAGAAGATGCAGGGTTTAAGTCGATTTTTTCTCTTTTTGATAAAGTCTATAAAGAGGGAATGCTTTATCCTTTTGATATAGCATTGCGTGAGATAGCTTTTAGAAAATTTATAACTATTGAAAGCTATGAAAAGATAAAACTCTTTTATAATCTTGATAACCGTCTTTTTGAGATGCAGAACTACTCTCATGGAAATACGAAAAAATTACTTGAAAAATTCAATATTCCAAAAGACAATCTCTGCTTTGAAATTTCAGAACGTCATGAGATAACGCAAGAGTGTGATATTTCAACGGTATTGAAACACTATCAGGATGAGGATTTTTGTATTGCTATTGATGATTTTGGTGTTGGTCACTCTGGATATAAACTCCTTTATGAAACTACTCCTAACATCATCAAAATCGACAGATTCTTTTTAAGCAATATTGAAAATAATATCAAGAAGAAATTGCTGGTTAGAAACATCACAAATCTTGCGATACAGTTTGGTATAAAGGTCGTTGCAGAGGGTGTGGAAACTAAAGCGGAACTGCTTACATGTAGAGATATCGGATGTCACTTTGTTCAAGGTTATCTTGTACAAAGACCTACCCTTAATACAAAAGAGATACAGCATAAGTATGAACATATAAAAGAGATCCTCAAAAGTGATAAAAGAGCCAAAGAGATCAATCATCAAACGCTCTCATACATCGATAAAGCGAAAGCTTTTGATATTAAAACAAAAACCTCTGAAGTAGTTAAATACTTAAAAGATAATCCAGATGTCAGTATTATCCCAATCGTTAACTCTTTGGGAGAAACATTGGGTGTTTTACAAGAGGATGAGCTTAAAAATTTTCTTTATTCTCCCTTTGGTATGTCACTTTTAAATAATGAGTTTACAGAAAAGACAAAGTTGAAAAATCTTATGACCCCGTGCGGTAGTGCTGATCTCAGTAGTGATATTACAACGATTATAGAACTCTTTTCCAATAATCCAGAATCAGTCGGGATCTTAATAACTAAAAATTCCAGATATTTGGGTTTTTTGTCTGCCCGTGCGATTATCACGATTATGAATGAGCAAAATATTGTCTATGCAAGAGAACAAAATCCTCTGACAAAGCTTCCTGGAAATATTGCCATTGAGAGATACCTTTCTCATCTTCCTGAAGAAAACTCTCTTCTTTGTTATTTTGATCTAGATAATTTTAAAGCCTATAACGATAACTATGGCTTTAGAAATGGGGACAGGGTAATTATGCTTTTTGCTGATATCTTGAGACAAAATCTTTCAGTTGAGTTTTTTAAAGCGCATATTGGTGGAGATGATTTCTTTGTCGCAGTAGAGTTTCGTAAAAAAGATCAGATGAAATATATAGAAGATATCAAAGAGATCATCGCAAAATTTGCAGAGGATGTTAAAGCATTTTATAGCAAAGAAGACATTGACAGAGGCTATATCACCGCAAAAGACAGAGATGGAGCTGTGAAGAATTTTGATCTTTTAAGCGTGAGTGCCTCAGTTGTCATCGTCAAAGCCAAGACAAAAAAAGATGTAGAAAATATTAATGCAATTCTTTCACTTCAAAAAAAATGTGCGAAAAAAGATCTAGGAAAGATCTGTATCAGCACAATAATATAAAGCCAAGCCTTCAGGCTTGAGAGATCTGTTTATAAAGTGAGTTTAAGTCGCCTAAGACATTGATACTCGCTATTTTTCCATTTTTGAAATGAAAAAATGATGCACCTGAGTAACTAATACGTTTTTTTGTCGGTTCGTAGTTCAGAAGTTTTCCTGCATGTGTGCCGGAGTACGTCACATAAGCCGAGGCCAAGTTGCCCTCAGAAACTACCAATTCCACGGCATGATAAAGATTTGGAAATGCTTCAAAAAGCATCGCGGCATAATCTTTAAAACCCTCTATGCCATTGGCTACGATATCAAGGGAACCGCGAAATCGAATATCACTGTCTAGTAGTTGTTCTGCCTTTGAGAAATCATGGCTATTCCACATAGCATAATACTCACTGACAAGTTGTTTATTGTCCATAATTCTTCTTTAATCTTGTAATTTTTTGACACCAAAAACATGATCCCGTTTAAGAGATTTTGAGCAAAAATTATACTCTCTTTCTCTTTGTTTTATAGTAACTCTTAATTTTTTTAATGCTAAAATCCCCTAAAATATATGGGAGCGTGATGTGAAAGAAAATTCTGAAGTATTGGCACTAAAATACCGTCCAAACAGCTTTGACGAGCTTATAGGACAAGAGGCGATATCTCAAACACTTTCACTCGCTCTTGATTCAAAAAGACTTTCTCACGCATATCTTTTCTCAGGTCTTCGCGGAAGCGGAAAGACTTCGACAGCGCGTATTTTCGCAAAAGCGCTTATCTGCGATAATGGCCCGACATCAAATCCTTGTGGAGTGTGTACGCACTGTCTTATGGCCGCACAAAGTCGTCATATGGATATCATAGAGATGGATGCGGCTTCTAACAGAGGGATCGATGATATCCGTGATCTTGTCGAGCAGACGAAGTATAAACCAGCCTCAGCAGCATATAAGATCTTCATCATCGATGAGGTTCATATGCTCACGCCTCAGGCCTTCAACGCGCTTTTAAAAACCCTTGAAGAGCCGCCTGAATATGTGAAATTTATCTTAGCAACAACCGATCCGCTCAAACTTCCTGCGACCATTCTCTCACGTACTCAGCATTTTCGTTTTAAGCGTATTTCGAGCGTGAAAGTTGTGCAACATCTTTCTCATATTTTGCATCTTGAAAACATAGAATATGAACCTCAAGCGCTCGAGATTTTAGCACGTAGCGGAAACGGAAGTCTTCGTGATACTTTGACCCTTTTAGATCAGGCCATTATC
>JBBRBK010000031.1:0-22775 GCA_038205935.1 Campylobacterales bacterium | reverse complement strand
CTTAATTCTTATGTGAATATAAAATCGCGCTCGACACATAAAAGTGGCCGGATCATCTCCGTCATCACTGGCCCGATGTTGAGCGTTTTTAGTGGCCGGATGCTAACGCGATGAGTGGCCCGTTTGGTGCGTTTTTTGCATATTTACATTTAAAACTTTTTATCATATAGATATATTATCACTATATGATAAGTTAGTCAAGATAAAAACATAATAGTTTAAAATAGTAAATGACTATATACGATTACATATTCAATACAAATATTTATTGTCATCCAAAATAAAGTGTAGTTTAATTGCAAACAACCGTTTCAAGGTTTACATTGGTATAATTGGGCAAAGAAATTCCGAAAATACAACAAAAGGTAAGGCATGAAATTTTTAGATAATCTTGATAATGATCTGAAACTATCAGTACGTAATGCCTTACGTGATTTGTGGACTCATACCTCTACTGCTCTTGAAGGAAATACCCTTACACTTGGTGATACTGCATTTGTTTTAAATGAAGGGTTGACTATAGGTGGTAAAAGCCTAAAAGAGCATCAAGAGGTAATGGGACATGCGAAAGCAATTGAACTCATATATAAGATGCTTCTAAAACCCTCTATCGATGAAAGCGATCTTTTTCTTTTACATAGAGCGATCTTGACTCAAGAGGTAATTGATATCTACAAACCTGTCGGCGCATGGAAAGAGGAACCAAATGGAACCTATTCAAGAGACAAAGATGGAAAAACAGTTTATATAGAGTATGCAGCTCCACAAAATGTGTCTGAGCTGATGAACAGATGGCTAGAGCTGTTAAATAGTTTTTCTGCTGATTTAGATGAAGATCAGGTGTTGGAAGGTTATACACAGCTACATCTTTCATTTGTAGGTATCCATCCTTTTTATGATGGAAATGGAAGACTGGCAAGACTTCTGGCAAATCTTGCTGTACTAAAATCCGGGCATGTTCCAATTATGATAGATAAAACTCGCCGTCAAGAATATATTGAACTTCTAAGCGCTTATCAGCAATCTGTCGGTCAGCTTACTCAAAACAGTGATTTAATAAAGATTAATGATGAGTATTATCAATTTCGAAAGTTCTGTGAAACATGTTGGTCTTTGTCTCTTGAAGTTGTACAAGAAGCTCATATTATTCAAAATAAGCGTAAATTAGTCTAAAAGTTCAATATAAAAATATTTTTATCATCACTTACACAAAAAAAGATAAATTAACATTAGATGATATTAAAATAGAACTTATGCTATTTTATAAGTGAAAATATTAATATTTTCACTTATATCTCATAAATATAACTTTTTAACAATTATGTCTATTTCTTCAATTTAATATAAATAATTTACATTTTATCAAATATTAAAATCTTGACATTTATCATATATGAGTCCTCATTTTAGGAAATATTTTTATTATTACATATACAATATAATATTGTGTACTATATTTAAGAGGTATAAAACCCTTAACCACCTCTCGCTTTAAGGTTCTAGCAACTCTACTTTTTAGACATATATTGCAATTAACTATTATATTTGTGATTTAAAAGTTAAAAATTTATATTTTTACTAAATTCATATAATATTGTACAATTTATTAAATTACCTCAAAAATAGTATTTTAATAAATTGCAATTTCTTTATGAAAAAAGAAGCTGCGCAGCTCTATGAATTGATTGCAATCAAATAAATAAAAGAGATACAACACGAGACAGTACGGCTATCAGTATTCACGTAGACCTTGTAGACAATACCGGTATGAATAAGACAGATAAGATGATCATCCCATGCACTTTCCTACCTGATTATATTCATAAAATACTGCTATAATTATGAAATATTGAAACAGGGGGCAAAACTATGACTATGATAATGGATATTAAAGAGCAGTATTTAAGTAAGTTTGAAGAGTTTATTAAATCGTTGCCTAGTGATGCCGTGATCATAAAAAATTCTTTAGATCTAGAAATCAAAAAAAGAATAGATGCTTACAAAAAGGATAATTCTCAAGCTATTCCTTTTAATCAAAACCTATCTTCAACAAGAGAGAAGTTATTATCCAAAATTTAATTTTAGAAAAATCGATACGCTTTGATGAGGAGTTAGAAATTATAGTTGATTTTATAGCTACAGATTCTGTACAAAGAGCTCTAAATTTTTTTGATGAGTTAATCAATAAGATTCATAATATACTTTCTAATCCCTATATTCATAGAAAAAGACAATCTACAGACGATGAAACAATAAGAGAATTAATTTTCAAAGGCTACTGTGTGCCATTTTATATTGATGAGAGTAACAATAAAATAATAATCTTGGGAATTTTTAATCAAAATTTATGGGAGTGACACTCTCCTTTTTTAATCTAAACCTTTTATCCCAGACCTGTACAACACCCTTGATCTTATGAAGCGGGGGATGAAATATAAATACTTTTTACATTTCTAACTAAGAGATGTAAATGCGAAAGTAGGTTCTCTAAATCCTCTTCATCACACTCTTTAAAAAATTTACTGTATAAAACCTGTTCTTTAGGTATGGCATCATCAATAATAACATTTTAAAAATGAACATTTTTTTCATAATATAGTATTTCGTATCTATGACGTGATATAATATTTTCATAAAAAAAGAAGCTGTATTAAACTATCTTACAAATGTTAAATCTATGTATGAAGATGAGGGTTTTTTAATTAAAGCTCTGTTTGGATCTTACTCTCGCGATGAAGAGGGTATGGATAGCGACGTCGACGTTCTTGTAGAGGCAACACCAAAATTTGCACAGTTATATGGGTTTAATGCAATCAAACGAATAAAAGAGATCCAACACGAGATGAGCTTGGCTCTTGGCGTTCCTGTAGATCTTGCAGACAGTACAGGCATGGGCAAGACAGGCAAGATGTTTATTCTAGATAAAGCTATATATGTCTAAGGAGATGATCAGTAAAGTTTATCTGATATGATGTACGAACTTACATCGCCCACGATTATGAGGGTGTCAATCTTGCCATAGTAGAGTGGATAATACGTAATGGTCTACCAAAATTTAAAGTCCAATGCGAAGCACTTATTCAATCATATTCTAACACTCTATAAACATTTAATCTCTCTCTTTTAACTTTATAATCTATTTTTTATTTACAATAAATTCTTATTTTACTCATAATTAATATTATTTGTACTTTTTAGTAATTTAAACTATAATATCTTTAATAATTACAATTTAAAGGCTTATTGTGGAAGAAAAAGAGTTTATTGGTAAAAGAGTTAACTTAGATATTAAAAATATCAAAAGAATTAAAATAATAGGTGCTTTACTAGAAGATGATACCAAATCTCTTAATGAGAAGCAAAAGCTAGATTTCATAATCAATAAAGCGATTGAATCCTATTATGGCTCACCAGATATCAAAAAACTGCTTGAACTCTAATATCACTCTTTATAGAGAGGTAGATCATAAAATAAGATACTACTCTTTAAAACTCTACCCTACTCTCTTTGAGGAAGTTATATTGGAGAGGTCATTTGGCAGTGTGAAGAATAAGAAGCCTACTCGGGTTATTAAAGAGTATTTTTTCCATATTGAGGATGCGTTTGCCGAGTTAGAAATAGTTCTTCGTTCTAAATTGGCGAAGGGCTATGTTAATTACAAATATTAGGAGATTTTAATGGATGGCGGAATTTTGATATCATATAAGGTCTTATGCGAAGGTGATTTAAATAGCTCTATAACTATCGAAGAGTTATTAAAAAACGAAAAAATACTCAAGCTAATTAAAAGTGAATTTGCAAAAGGACAAAGAAATATTGAGGTGAAACCCAATAAAGATTTTACTGCCATTGAAATAGCAACTGCAAAAGAGATACAAACACTACAAGTTGAGAAAAATGATTACGCAGATATTTTAGTTTTAGCAGAAGATGATGCTACAGCTAAAAAGTTGTTTAAAAAAGATTGCTCCAGGATTGAATTAGTTGATATTGAGACTGTTTAGTAGGCTTAAAAGAAAATGCTATAATCGCAGCAATATATAAAACTGTTTTGGAGTTTTATAATGACAGAAGATGGAATATTAAATGAACTATCTAAAAATAAAAGTTATATACAACAACATTTTAAAGTAGATAAAATTGGATTATGAACGAACAAAAATAATTTGATTGTTTTCTAAATCCGTCATAGATCTGCTCCAAGATGAAATTTATAAAATGGGAATGTCAAGATATTCTCAGAGTAATAATAAATAAAGACGAGGATCAGAAAATTATGATTTTTAAGCATCTAAGCACTTACAAATTTATTATTTTTTTATTGCCATTAATACTATTATCAACATTATATGCTGCTCCTATTTTGGATGTTAAAGATATCAGCACTTCAAAACCACTTAATGGTCCTTGGAATTATGCTTTTGGTTATGTACCAGCTTATGATAATGCTCGGCTAGATAAACAAAAAACTATGTTACCTAAATTTTTTGAATCACTTTTAGGTTCACCTAACGGGATCATCACTTTCAAATTAAAATTACGAACCTCACCCAATAAAGCTTTATCTATCGATATGAAACAACCTTTAAGTGTATGGAAACTTTACGCGAACAATACGCTGATTGGCTCATCTGGAGAATTAAATTATGTAAGTAAGAAGTATAAAGCTGCTGCAAATTATCCGATAGTCAGCTTTATTCCTCAAACAGAAACAACAACGCTAGTACTATACCTAGCCAATTCGCAACATCGTCATATTGGTTTTTATGGGATGCCTCTTATCGCACCAAAGGGAGTATTGGAAAATGAAAGGAATGTGGCTATTAATATTGAGATTGCAATAGCTTCAATACTCGTTTTTTTTGCTTTGTATCATATTGGATTATTTTTGGCCTGGAGAAAAGATAAGGCTCCTTTATGGTTTGGTCTATTAGCGCTTTCCTTGGCAATTAGAGCTTCTGTAACTGGTGAAAAAATATTATTACAATTTTTACCGAATATCTCGTGGGATATATTATTGCGATTAGAATATGCAAGTGGATTTATAGCAATCTCTTTGTTTGTTTTATATGTAGGTTCACTTTATCCAAAGCAAACTTCAAAGCTTACAGAATATCTTTTTTTGTCCATAGGAGTTCTTTTTTTTAGTTTTGCCATTTTTACATCTAGCCTTTTTTTTACATCAACATTAGAATTATATGAAATAGTCATAGTCATAGCTATCATTTATACAACTTGGGTCTTATTTCAATCTTACAGATCTAAAGAAAATGGTTCTGCATTAGCACTAGGAGCTCTTTTATTTTTTAGTGCCACCATTATTCATGATATATTGATGTTTCAAGAGATTATTATTTCTTCAACTGATCTGTTACCATACGGATTTCTGATATATCTATTAGCACAAGCCACGATTTTATTATTAAGATATGCGGATGCCTTTAGATTGATTGAGTCTCATAAGAATGATACAAATTCATCTTCTATCAAAAATGTTATTTTTAGACTAAGAAAAAAATTGGGTTATGATGTTTTTGTGAATATTCCAGAAGTTGGTTATCGTGTCATCTCTTAGTAAGCTAAGTTTTGATTTTTTAAAGCCTCGTGTGCTTTCGATTCGCCATTATATACTCTTAAACTTTTTAATACTTTTTGTTTTTATGGCACTCTTTTTTAGCATATTTAGCTATTTTTCTGCACAAAAATCTATAAAAAAATATGAACAAATTCTTGCTCAAGAGATTAGCTATCGTGTTTTAATACAGCTTGAACAATTTTTTGTAAAAGCAACAGCGGTAACAGCCATCAATACTGAACAAGCAGAGATAGGAGAACTAAATACAGACTCTTTTGAAAAACTGCAAGCGCATTTTATAACACAAATTAAACATGTTCCTTATCTTACATTTGTCTCTTTTGGAAATGCACAAGGTGAGTATGTCGGTGCAACAAGATTACCGATAAGCAATGATATTAACCTTATGATTGCGCAAAAGTCGGATAATAATACCTTAGATACCTATACAGTGACGAACAAAAACAGTCAAGATAAAAAAATCACTACAGGGAAACTCTTTGATGCGACAAAACGACCTTGGTTTCTTAAAGCGCAGATGCAAAAATCGATGAGTTGGTATAGTGTTTATAGTTATGCTCCTTACAATATGATGGGGATTGGTGTTTCATCACCCATTTATGATAAAAATGCAACACTGATAGGTGTTTTTACAGCAGATTTGGCACTTGATGCAATCTCAGACTATCTCAAAACGCTCAATCTTGGAGATAACGGTGTGGCTTTCATAGCACAAGAAGATGGGCAACTCATCGCCAGTACTTCAAAAGAAGCCGTATATGAGATAAAAAATGGAGAATTTATCAGATATAACCTTGGCACATCTAGCGATAAAAGGCTCAATAGCGTCAAAACTTTTTGGAATAAATTGGATAAAAATGAAGGTAGTTTATTTTTGGATATAGATAATGAAACCTATTTACTCAATCAAAAAGTCTTTAAAGACAAATATGGTTTATCGCTCAGAGTAGGTGTAATGCTTGCGGAAAAAGATTATATCAGCACATTTCTGCAAGATATGAAAGTGGCAGGAATTATAATGTTTTTGTTTATCTTGGCTGCTCTGCTTATTTTAGTAAAACTCTCAACTAGACTAGCACAACCCATAGAAGAGTTAAATCAACATAGCAAAAAAATTAGTGATGGTAACTTTAATATTCAAATCAACAACAATACAAATATCAGTGAATTAAATAATCTCGGTGAATCATTTAACACTATGTCAAAAAAACTTCATGAATCTTTTGCCACTTTAGTTGCACAATCGAGTTTTGTAAACACGGGCAAAGCCATAGCAAACATTTCT
The DNA here is from genome assembly GCA_038205935.1 of Campylobacterales bacterium. Taxonomy (GTDB): domain Bacteria; phylum Campylobacterota; class Campylobacteria; order Campylobacterales; family Sulfurimonadaceae; genus Hydrocurvibacter. The sequence continues at coordinate 15,893 of JBBRBK010000031.1, read as the reverse complement.
CACCAATACAAAACACCACTTGCGCATATAAGCTTACTTACAACCTCTCTTGAAGCGTACCTTTTTAAAACAGGTAACAAAGATGAACTGCTTCATGATATAAGCACAAAGATGAGGAATAGTCTCAATTTTATGTCTGCAACAATGAAGAATTTTAATGAGTTTTATCAATTTTCATCCAAAAAAGAGCACTTTAAAATCAAAGAAGAGATAAATCACATCCTCAACATGCTTCATGAGAACATAGCATTGATGCAGGTTACAATTGATTTGAATGTTGACTCTGAACTACACTATTTTGGATATAAAAGCGCATTTGCTAATGTTATGATGATACTTATAGAAAACTCTCTGGATATTTTTGAAAAAAGAGAAATATCAGAAGCTTTCATCAAAATAAGCATTGCACCAGATGAGAGTGGACAAATAGTTATAGAGGTTTCAGATAATGGTGGCGGCATTGAGATAACTCCGATTGATTCTATTTTTGAAACTTTTGTATCGAGTAAGACAAAAAGTAGCGGACTGGGGTTAGCAATGTGTAAAACACTTGTTGAAAATAGACTTGATGGCAAGATAAGCGTAAAAAATAGCGCAGACGGAGCTTTGTTTAAACTCGTAATTTAATCGAGACTTCTGAACAAGTCCCCTTCTAGAACTTTTTTCAAGAGATTGATCAACTGTTGGAGATAAGCGATCATCATAGTAAAAAAATAAAACAAGATCCGAGCTTTGCCTTGACAAGTTATCTTCGCTATCGCCCCATTCCAATTGTTGGAATTTTTGCAGGTTACCAAATCAATCGAGGCGGTGAAACTTTTGTTAATGATGTCGGACAAAATGATGAACCTAACAACTCCAAGCTAATATTTGGTGGAGCCATATTTTTGTATGGAACTCAGATTATTCTGCGACATGCTCAAGACTTACAAATAGAAAACGGTTTTAAAACGAATCATCAAACAACGCTACGATTACAGTGGAATTTTTAGTGAAATATCTTGCGTAATGTTGAGACTATTGAAGTGAGTGTTTTTCTCACAGCCATAGGATGAAAGCATTATGAGTTTTATATCATACTTGCCTTTGAGTGCATGATTTTTAAACATCTCTATTTTATGCAGTAAGTTTTCTTTATACTCTTTTGATATAGAGAACTCTTTATTATAAAATTTACACTCTACGATGTCATAAACACTGTTTTCATACTCCACAACAAAATCAATTTGCGCACCTTTTTCTTCTTCATTTCCTGCATAACTCCAGTATCCATAACTCTTTGCAAGACCTTTTGTCATTCTTGTTTTTAAATATAAATCGATATTTATAATACAAAGAATCTCAAATGCAAATCCGCTCCAGATAGTGTAGGTTTGTGAACCTATAACGCTACTAAAATATGGTTTTTGTAAAGAGATGAGCTCATTTTTACTAAATTTCTTCATCCATTTATTGTAAAAAAGTACAAACGGGTCACTTATAATATATTGCGTATTTATTTTAGAGCCTATCTTACTAAGACCTTGAATAAATCCTGCTTCACTAAGCTCTTCTATGGCATCTTTAATCTTTGAACCACTTTTTTCACCTAAGGCTTTTACGATTTGGGTTTGTGTCAAGCCACTTTGCTTTTGACTAAGAACTTCAATAATTTGGGAGTAGTATGATGCTTTATTGTCAAAAAGAGATTTTAAAACTTCGCCATACTCTTTATTCAGATGTCCATCTATATTAAATATAAGTTCATCAATATTTTGCGCTATCGTTTTTGTGGCATCGAGCAAGCTCAAATATTTTGCTACACCGCCAAAAACCATGTAAGTCTCAGCTACTGTTTTATCATCGATGGTAAATTTTTTCTCATGAAGCAAATACTCTTTTGTCTCTTTCAAGTCAAATGGTTTGAGATGGATTTTTATATCTAATCTTTGGTAAAGTGGACCACTACTATCTTCAAAAATCTTATTTTTTATCCAAGAGGAGTTAGAGCCACAGAGTATCAGTACAATATTTTTATTGTTTTGTGCAAACTCATTCCAAAAATGCCCTAAAGCTCCTATGAAACCGCTATTGTCTTTTTTATCAATCCAAGGAATCTCATCTAAAAATAGGACAACTTTTTGATTTGCTTTTTGTTCTTGCTGGAGTGTCCGTTTCAAAAAAGTAAAAGCACTCATCCAGTTATCAATTGCGCTCAGTGGTTCACACTTAAACCAGTCATAAATAGCTTCAACAAAGTTGTTTAGCTGCACAGAACTATCAAGCATATAAGAACCTGTAAATCTAAAAAATAGACAATCCTTTTTATGCTCGCTAAACATGTGATTGATAAGGTATGTTTTACCTATTCTTCTTCTGCCATAAACAGCGATAAGCTTACTTTCATCTGAGTCACAAGCATTTGATAAGATTTCCAATTCTTCTACTCTTCCTATCATTTGAAGCCTTTTATCGTTATATATTTCGTTATTATATCATTTGTACGAAATATTACAAATAAAAGAAATCTCAATGTGACGCTAATGTGATGTTCAATCAGTAGAATTGTGTAAAAAATTCAAATAAAAACTACTCTACATTTAAGCCTAAAATAACCTACATGTAGAATCATCACCAAAGTTTTCAATAGTTTCTATGCTAAAATTACAGATGATAAAAAAGGTGTAAAAATATGAAAAAATTACCGATTGGCATTTCAACTTTAAAAACAATTCTTGAAGAAGGTTATCTCTATGTAGATAAAACAGATATTGCGCAAAGTCTCATAGAAAATGGACAATACTATTTCCTCTCCCGTCCTAGAAGATTTGGAAAAAGCCTATTTCTTGATACTTTGCGAACTATCTTTAGTGGTGATAAAGAGATTTTTAAAGATTTACATGTAGGTAACAATGGGTATGAGTTTATAAAATATCCCGTTGTTCGCATAAGTTTTAATGATGGAAGTTTTAAAACACAAGAGGCTTTTAACCAAACTCTTTATGAAATTATGAAAATCAATCAAAGAGATTTAGATGTTACATGTGAGAGTGATTTATCTATTGAGGGATGTTTTAGAGAGCTAATTTATCAAGCCTATACCAAACATAAGCAAAAAGTAGTGATTTTAGTAGATGAGTACGACAAGCCAATCTTAGATAATATAGAAAATCTGCAAGAAGCAAAGCTAAGAAGAGAAAGCCTTAAAAACTTTTATAGCGTTATAAAAGGCGCAGATGAGTATCTCAAATTTGTTTTCATAACAGGCGTTTCAAAGTTCTCTAAAGTAAGCTTGTTTTCAGGGCTTAACAACATTAATGATATTACACTTGATGAAAAATACTCTACTATTTGTGGTTACACTCAAAACGATGTAGAGACGGTATTTGCAGAGCATCTAAAGGGTCAAGATTTTAACAAGATAAAAGAGTGGTATAACGGTTATAAATTTTTAGGAGAGGGCGTTTATAACCCTTTTGACATACTTCTTTTTATAGATAAAAACTTTAGATATCAAAACTACTGGTTCTCAACCGCAACTCCAACATTTCTTTTAAAGCTTATAGAGAAAAATAACTACTTCCTGCCAAACTTAGAAAACATAGTAAAAGATGAGATGATGCTCAACAGCTTTGATGTGGATTATATAGAGCTTGAGACGCTCATGTGGCAGACTGGGTATTTGACAATTAGTGAAGTTACTGAAAACTATGATGGTACACCAAAATATCATCTAGGTATTCCAAACCAAGAAGTTAGGCTCTCTCTTTTAGGAAGCATTGCTGATTTTATGAGCAAAATAGATAATACGACACTCTTAAAAGGTGATGTATATGAATCCCTTGCAACAGCAAATTTTGCCTCATTTGAAAAAACATTCAAATCCCTCTTCGCTTCTATCCCTTACAACCTCTTTACCAACAATAAAATGTACGAATATGAGGGTTATTATGTAAGTGTCTTTTACTCATACCTAAAAGCTTTAGGCATTGAGTTAGTTGGTGAAGATGTGACAAACAAAGGAAGAATTGATTTGACTTTAAAGTTGTCAAATTTTATATATATCATTGAATTTAAAGTTGATGGCACAAGTGCTCTTGAGCAGATAAAAGAGAAAAAATATCATGAAAAGTATCTCTCTGATGGTAGAGAAATATTTCTAGTTGGCATTGAGTTTGATACAAAGATGAGAAATATTTCTAAAGTGGAGTGGGTGCAGGTTTAGGCTTATCTATTCCCACGAAAATCGTGGGAACGAGTAAAATCCGAAGAAGATACTTTTATACTAACATACACTGACAATGCGGGTGGTATTAAGATAGAAACTATTGAAAAAATATTTGATTATTTTATCACTTCAAAAGAGAATAAACAAGGCAGTGGTATAGGGCTAGCAATGGTTAAAATGCTCGTAAATGACCGCCTAAACGGTACTGTCGCAGTAAAAAATTTAAATGGTGGTGTTGAGTTTACTATTTCTATGAAAAAATATACATCTAAAGATTCAATATATTTGTAGAACAAAAGTACTATTTAGCTACAATAACAGACAATTTGAGGATTATAAATGCGTAAAACATTTTATATAATTGCTGGTGCAAATGGTAGTGGAAAAACTACATTTGCTCTTAATTTTGCTGAGCTTGATAATTTAAAATTTATTAATGCAGATGAAATAGCAAAAAAATATGATCCAAATGATATTCAAAAGTATAAAGTTAAAGCAGGAAAAGAGTTCTTTTATGAGCTAGATAAGTCACTCAAAGAAGAAGATTCTTTTATAATCGAAACTACAATGTCAGGGAAATATCTTATAAAAGTTATCAACGAAGCTAAAAAACAATCTTTTGATGTAACCATAATATATCTCTTTTTAGAAACTCAAAAAGAAAATATTTATAGAGTTAAAAATAGAGTTTTAAAAGGTGGGCACAATGTCCCCCAAGAAGATATTATAAGAAGATACCATAGAAGTAGAAAATTATTTTGGAATATATACAAAGATATGTCAGATAAATGGCTTTTATTTTTTAATGGTGATGATAATTTTGAAATAGTTGCAGATGCGAATGAAATATTTGATGAAGAGCTAATGAAATTATATTTAGAAGGAGTAGATAATGGGTGAATTTGAAAAAAAAATATTAAAAATAGCTACCAAAGCTGTAAAAGAAGCACAAAAAGAGAGTTTAGCTCAAGGTATTGCGAATGTGTATAGCAAAAATAAAATACTCTATTTTCAACTACCAGATGGAACGATTACTCAAACTGAACCTCAAGCTTATAAAGCAGTTTAAATTTACGAAAAAATTCTCTTTCATGTAAGCCTAAAATAGCTTACATGTAAAGTCCATTACAAATGCAAAAAAACTCTCTAAAACCGCATCATCCCCTGAATAAGGAATTTATCCTTACATGTAGAGAATTCAGCTTCTGAGACAGGTGTACTTTCTCCTCCAAATCCATGAGCGTAAGTAGCTTTAAGATCGAAGTTTTTGTAGTTAAGTGCGTAGCCTATACCTAGAGCATCTAAACTTCTTGTGTTTTTAGGTGTCGTGCCTATTGGTATAGTTGTATTTGTCCATACTTGTGCGTGGTCTATAAATACAGATGCGTTATGGTTTACTTGAGCAACTTGAGGAAGTGCATATACAAGGTCAAATGAAAGAGCGTAGCCTTGATCTCCACTTAGTTCAGCATCTTCATACGCTCTTACTCCATTGCTTCCACCTACAGAGATATCTTCACTTGAATCTAAGTTCTTGCCAAAGCTTTTTTGAGCTTTAAAAGTTGTTTGAAGATTTAGTAGTGGGTTTAGTGTTTGAGTATGGTTAGCGCTTAGAGTTGCTTTTGTGTAAGTTCCCTCTGTGTTTAGGGCTGTATCTGCTGAAACTGCATCAGCATTTACCATATAAATACGTCCAGCAGTCAAACCAAGTGATGAAGATAAACTTCCAGCTTGACTAAAGAAGGCTGTATTTGTTTTATCACTTATCTTCGCTGTTGCGGCATCTACTTTCTTTTTGCTATCTGCTCCAGTATAAAGATCTCTCATCTCTTTATGATCTAAGTCTAGTTCTACTGTTGTAGTATGTGCTCTTGTTTTAAGAAGTGGATAAGAAAGATAAGCACTATAGATATTTGATTGTCCTGATGCTGTTTGACTTCCTGATAACTTTGCAAGTGTATAATCAGTAATACTCACACTCACTCCGCCTTTAAGACCTGTATAACCAAGAGGGCGGTCATAAGCTAAACGTCCGTTTTTCAAATCTCTTGTGTTAGATACTAAACCTGAAAGAGTTAGAGTATCGCCTACTCCAGTTAAACTGTTGATACTTGCACCTGCGTTTAGTCTCTCTTCCCCTGTGTAACGTGAACCATAGTTATCTACCATAGCGTAACCTGAGTATTTTTGAGTTGGAGATACTGTGATTCTAAAATCACTTGTCCCTACTTCTTGACCCGGATAGACTTCAGCGTTTGTAACTTGTGCTCCGCTAAGGTCATTGATAAGAAGCATTTGACGTTCTAGTGTCATAGTAGAGACTCTTTCTCCACCTTTTAAATGATCCATGTAGCCTTGGACTTCACTTGTCTTTACATGTGAGCTATTTTTCATATCGAAAGCTCCGTAAGTTCCCTCAATAACTGCTATCTCGATAACACCATTCTCCATAGACTGAGCTGGGATATAAGCGCGAGCTACGAAGTAACCGTGGTCACGGTAATACTTAGTGATGATGGATGCTACTTCTTTTAAGCCGTTGATACCTAGTTCTTTATTCTCTGAGTCTTTTACTAAAGCTTCAAGAGTTGCTGAAGTAAAAACTGTGTTACCTGAGAATGTAAAAGATTTTACATACGTCTTCATAGTGTCTTGCGCTACGAGTGGTGCTTTATACTCAGAACCAACAGATGGAAGTTCTTTACTAGGAACTGGCATCTTGAGTGGTTCTACTTGACGGAGGATATCTCCTGTGTTGATTGGGGTTGCTGCCATCAAAGAGAGGGATGTTAGTAGTGATAATGCTATTGTTTTTTTCATATTGGTGGCTCCTTATCTTTTCTTATTTTTTTTAGAATTGTTATTTGATACTACATAAAACTCTTGGCTGACACCTTTTGGAAGTGTGACTCCGCCATTAACTAGTTCTATCATACTGCCTTGACCTAGTGGGACACGAATCTCTCCAACTCCGCCACCTTGAGCTGTGCTTGATTTTTGTAAATCTTCCATACTTACTGTTTGAACACTTTTTTTACCGTTTGTTGCTCCTACAAGGTTGTAAGTAGTTCCATCATTGCTTTTTGGCATAAATCTTTCTAGCATTCCTGTGTTTCTCGTTTGAGTTTGAGTTTGTTGTTCTGTTCGTGCTTGTTCCATCACTCTTGGTTGTGGTGGGGTTGTTGTTGCTTGGTTTACGATGGTTGTAATGACCTTGTTTACTGTTTGGTTTGGTGGTGTTACAACTGGTGGTGTCACAACTGGTGGAGTTACAACTGGTGGAGTTACAACTGGTGGTGTCACAACTGGTGGTGTCACAACTGGTGGAGTTATTGGAGTAGCAGCTGATTGAGTAACAGTATTTATCGTTGGAACTGTACTAAATGCATACAAAGCTTGATCTTTAGTTAGATTTACTAAATTTACTGTATTAGTTGTATCTGTGAAAGTTCCACTTGTGAGTGTATCTGCCGTTGCAGCCGGTCTATTATTATGCCAGTTTTGTGCATCGCCAGAAATATTTAAAACTCCAGCACCAGTTTTAGCCATAGTATAAGTTCCAGACCCAAGCATTGGTGCCTTTATGTCACCACTTCCAGCAACATAAAGACTTAATGTGCCGGCTCTTATCATATAAGAGTCACCTTCAATATTAAGATATCCATTTGTACCTATAAATGTATTTGATGATGATATACCATAGCTATCTGCAACAGTACCACCATAACCTTTGATTGTAACATCACCATTATTTGCTTTTATGTATGTAGAAGATGATTCCCAGTTTACACCTACTGCACCAACATCCCAAAAATGAGCCCCAGCTTTGCCGCCATGACCTTCGACATAAATACTTCCATTTCCGCCTGTTACCACACCAATTGTTTTGCCATTATAAAAATAAACTCCATTATTAAATTGATGAGCAGTATTTAAGTCACCTTTACCATGAATGGCGATATTACCACCTGTCGCTACTGTTGGAAGAGTATTATTTGCTGTACCGCTTCCATCACCACTTGCATCAATAATGGCTTGACCAATAAAAACACCCGCTATATTATCACCGTAAGGAGTAGAAGAGTGTGCTATAGCAAAATCACTTGCATTGATATTGCCTCCTCCAATCGTAATGTCGCCTCCAAAACTCTTTAAGTTTGCACCAACATATACACCGCCTGTAGTACCACCATTGTATCTTGAAGCAAGTACAATATCTAAAGAATTACCGCTAGAACCGGAAATTGTTGCATTAACTGAGATATCTCTTTCTGCTGCAAGAGTAAGTTTTGTCTTTGTCCCAGAGCTTTTAGTAATAGCACTACTTACCGTGATGTCGCCATTCGCTCCACTCTCTCCACTCGCAGTAGAGGGAGTATTACTTCCTTGTGTTGTAATTGTTACATTACCAGTATTCAAAGCTGTCCCAATAGCTGTTGCTAAACTGGCACCAATCGTAATATTTACGGGGTCAATCAACCAATTTCCAGTTTCAACTTTCAAATCTGCTTGATTTGTAAAAACTTTTCCACTTGTCTCAATAAACCCTTCACCTTTTCCAGTTGAGAGCGTTCCGCCAAAGTTACCAGTTCCGCCATGAGCAAAAAGCTCAATTTTTCCTGTGACATCATTAAGCGTTTGAGCTTCGATGACACCATTATTATTTACCATACCATCCAAGATAGTATTGAGCGCTTGAGTCGTTAAAAACACCTGTCCGCCATCAGCTTTGATGAGACCTTTGTTTTCTACAAGAGCGTTTAGAGTTCCCTCATCGATAGTGAGTTTTACTAAAGAGTTACCATTGAGGTTTAGAGATATTTTATCTCCTGAAGCCATTTGGACATTTCCCATTGTTGCAACGATGGTTCCCTCATTTTGGACTGTTTTACCCATCAGTGATACATAACCGCCATTTGTAGTTGTGATGGTTCCCATGTTGAGAACACCGTTTTGGCTGTTACCTTCAAAAACATAATTCCCAGCTTGAAAGTTTGCATCTGTGAGGTTTAGAGTTGAGGCTACAAGTCCACCTACATTGATAGTTGCGTCTCTACTAAAAACTACACCATTTGGGTTGATAAGAAATACTTGACCGTTTGCATTCATAACACCTTGAATAAGTGATGGAGTTGCACCTATAACACGATTTAAAGTTACAGAAGATGCTGATGGTTGTACAAAGTTTACTGTTTCGCTTGGAGCGATACTAAAGCTTTGCCAGTTTATGGAGGCTTTGTTAGTTGATTGATTTATGGTGGTGGTTGAGCCACTTTGGCTAATATTTGCCAAACCTGTTGTGACTTGCCCACCTGTTGGCGCGGCAAAAGCCATCGTTGTTCCAGCAACGAGTGCTGAGACAACAAGAGAAATTTTTCCGCCTTTTAAGATGCGAAAACGTGAGCTAAAATCTGGTGTGTATTTCATGATATTTTCCTTTGAACTATAAAAACTTTTCATAATAATAACGAGTTGATATCACGGTAATATCAGGAAATCTCAATGTGACGCTAATGTGATGTTCAAATAGTATAATTGTGTAAAAATTAAAATACAAAGATGGTGCAATATCAAAAAAGAAGGAAAAAAGCTTGGTTAAAATCAAAGATATTTTAAAATCTATGACTATTCTTTATGCGGAAGATGATCCAATAACTAGAGAAAGTATTGCTAAATCTCTCTCTTTGCTTGTCAAAGAAGTTATAGTTGCAGAGGATGGTGCGCAAGCAATTGAACTTTTTAATTCCAATAGAGTAAACATCGTTATCCTTGATTATATTATGCCCATTGCTGATGGTAGTGAAGTGGCAGCGTATATTCGCCAGAGTGATAGGGATATTCCTATATTAATATTTAGTAGTTATGTTGACAAAGAAAAACTTCTCTCTTCTATCAAAACGGGTGTAAATAACTATCTTGAAAAGCCAATAGATTTTGACCAGCTTTATAAAGCACTTGAAGAAGCTGTGCAGATTTTGATTAAGCTCAATAAACTTACCGCTCATCTTAGTGATGGGGTGAGGTATAACTATGTTGAAAAAACTATTGAAAGTGCTACTTACTCGCAGAGACTCACAAAAAATAAATCCTCTTTTTTAGAAATATTGCTGAGTTCCCCTTTGAGCTTAGTAGCAAAAGAGATTATAGAAAATGAGATATTTAAAAATGGCGTTGAGGCAAATGCGCTGCGTACTTTAGTCTATCGCCTTCGCAAAAAGATTCCTGTTGATGTCATTGTATCAATCAAAGATCTTGGTTATATCTTTCGCCCATTATGATAAGAGTTTTTACTTTACTGCTACTCCTTGTTTTATCTATCCAAGCATCTGTGCTTAAAGTAGGTCAAGATTTTACTTATGCAACAAACGGTGCTGTTTCGCTCAATTTTGAAGATGTGCAACATAGCTTCAGTAATGATGATGTTTTACTTGGCACTAATCTCAAACGCTATCCTAAAAATTATGCCAGTTACTCTAAGAGCATATTTTGGAGCAGTTTTGACTTGCAAAATAGTAGCAATGAAACGGTTTCGCTCGTACTCTCAAATCCACGAGCTGGGATGGATGAGATAGATGTATTTTTATACCAAAATAACAATCTTGTAAAAAAGCATGTTCTTGGAGATTTAAGGTCACAAAACAGTCGTTTTATATTATCAGCGAAGAGTGTTTTTTATCTCACACTGAAACCTAATGAACCCATGACCATAGTGAGTAGATATAAAAATCTTGGATCGTATGATTTTACTTGGGAAATCTCATCAACACGCCATTACAGTTATAAAAATAGCTTTAACCTCTGGTTTTGGGGAATCTTCGGTGGATTGATGATTGCATTGATGTTTTACAATCTTGTCATGTATGCCAATCTTAAAAAAGTGGTGTTTTTATTTTATGTTATCCATGCAGCACTTTTGCTTTGGTTTCAGTACGCTTTTAATGGAATTTTGTATTTTTTAAATATCGGTATTGACCTTCTAACAATAACGCTTAGCACTTGGTTTGTTGCATACTTGATGATAAGTGCATTAAATATATTTACTATTTTGTTTTTTGATTTTTACCGCACAAACAGACCGATTTACACTCTTTTGGGTTTCATGGCTGGCGTAAATTTTCTACTTTTTGTACTCTTTTTATTTACATATATAGACACATCATTCATTGACTATACAAACTATTTTATGATTGAAGTTTTTACGAATTTACTGATTTTGTTATTGGTTGCAATGTATTCGGTATATAAAGGTTATGCGGGCGCTTGGTACTATCTTTTAGGTGAGGGAATTTATGTTGTTTCACTAATGTATCTAGCCATGGTTATAGGTGGAAAAACTGCTTCAGGCGCTATGGAATACGCAGTTCCTGTTGCGGTTTTGATAGAAGCTTTGATGTTTTCTTTGGCGTTAGGAAGCTGGGTGAAGACGATTCGAAATGAACGAGATAAAGCCAACCTTATGATAATAAATGAAGCTCGTTTTGTATCAATTGGCAAAAGTATAGGTATGGCTGTGCATCAGTGGAAAGAGCCTCTCTCACAACTAGGTTCGCAAGTACTTTATCTTAGAGCGCTTGCATTTAGTGATACCAAAGGTACATTTCCAAAAGAGATAAAAGAGCACATTGGGCTAATGTCAGAGACTATCGTCTATATGAAAGAGACAGTAAATGATGTGTATGATTCATGTACAAATTTAAACACTTTGCAAGAGTTTCAAATATTTGACTCCATAAATCTTGCATATCGCTTCCAAAAAGATAGACTGACACTCTTAAATATTGATCTAAAAATCAGCTGTTCAACTAGCATCAAAATAAACAGTTCAAAAAATACTCTTGCCAATATTTTTATGACTTTAATAGATAACAGCATCGCTCAATTTGAACAAATAGGTAAAGCCCCAAACCAAACTATATCTATCACCGTCAATCAAAATGAAAGCTCTATAGAGATTTTGTTTGAAGATAACGCAGGAGGCATCTCTACATCTCCAATATCAAATATTTTTGAAATAGACTATACAACCAAAGGAGAAAATGGCTCAGGAATGGGTCTAGCTCTTGTAAAACTCTTGGTTGAAAAGCGTCTCAATGGAAGCATTGATGTAGAAAATACACAACATGGGGCTAGGTTTACAATAGCACACAATTTGAGGATTAAAAATGAGTAAAGCAGTTTAAAACTCTCATAAGGGTACATTTTTTTGGTATTTTTGTACAATAAAAGTATAAAATTTAAAAACGATTTTTATAATTGTGCTCGCTTTGAAATCGCATTGCCACACTAAAGGATTCAATCATAATAAAAACACTTTTACCTATCATCATCTTAGGCGCTTCCCTGTGCGCCGCACAAAACGACATTTATCCCACTGACTATGTGTCTAACAAGTCTGGAGATTTAGTCACTACTCTGTATTTTAGTGAATCACACGCAGATGAAGTGTATCGCCATGACACAAAAATTTTAGATGAGACCATGAATACATCACTCCAAGTGCTTCGTGTTGGATATACAACAGAGTTTTATGGTTACACCACTGCATTTACTGCCGTAGGATTTCATGCAAAAAATAGTTTTGATGGAGCAACACTAGAGATGCTTTACCCAAAGGAGACATCAGGGTATGGCGATGTTCGATTGGGCATGACAACATGGCTTTACAATGATAAAGAAAACATGGAGTATTTTGCTATTACTCCGATGATTTCCATACCGCTTGGAAGCTATGATGCTTCACGCGCCATAAATATTGGTGAGAACCGCTATAAAGCGACACTATCGGCAGGATATGTTAAGCGAATAGTACACAACAGTGCAGGAGAACTTTTTGTAGAACTCTCACCTGAGATAGCTTTTTTTGGTGACAATGATAATGCAAGAGGTAAAAAAATAAAACAAGATCCGAGCTTTGCCTTGACAAGTTATCTTCGCTATCGCCCCATTCCAATTGTTGGAATTTTTGCAGGGTATCAAATCAACCGAGGCGGTGAAACATCTATCAATGGAGTCAAACAAAACGATGAACCGAATAATTCAAAATTCATGCTTGGAGGAGCAATTTTTTTATTCGGAACACAAATAGTTCTTCGCCATGCACAAGACGTACATATTGAAAATGGTTTCAAAGCCGATCATCAAACAACCCTGCGATTACAGTGGTGTTTTTAGCTGTGCCAGAAGAAATTGTTTTGTATGCTTCACGACACTAAACATATGATTTTCGCGCACTCCTACGACACATCAAAATCACTGTCCACCGCCCTCATTTTTTGTACGAAAAATAGGATCGGAAACTATAAGTGTACGGAAAGTTATTTTTGAGGTTTACGGCACTGTAATATTATTTTAGATTAAGATATTTAGTATCAAATAGTTGCATTGTTTGTTTAATTACACTGCGAACAAATAATTATAAAAGCTCCTACCTTAAGATAATAAAACCACAGTGATGGTTGCCTTCAAATAATGGCTAAAAGATAGGATTACTTTTGCATTAGAAGGAGACCAAAACCATAAGGTTGGCTTCACTTCACATCTAAACTGTTCCAGCCTCCACATTTCCTGTGGCATGTTTAAAAGTTTTTTTGCGATAACCTCACTTTTAATACAATTCCAGCATTTGTCTTTTTAGGTGCTTCGCAGGCTGACACATAAAAGAGCTATAAGCGTCAATACCCAATGATGTAACATTGGGTATTGATCTTTAAAAGATAGCAGTCTCTATCGTTGCTTATGTTACGCAAACATCGTGTTAACGGCATCGAATGAACTATCAGGGATAGTTTCGCGTACCGTTGAGTCATGGTAGGGTCTTTATGATCGAGTAATTTGTCGGATAAGGGGTTGATTGTGAAATCAATTCCTTATCCGACAATAATTTTTGTGACACTTTAGGTGACAGTTTTGATAGCTTATTCACTATTAAAATTTCTGTATTCTATTTTAGATATAATTATTTTTATGAAAAGTAAAATGGTATTTGAAAAAGAAGCAATAAAATATTTGAAAGATAATAGAGAGCTTTTATTTAAAACGTATCTTGATCGATATTTTCCTATTGATGAAAAAGTGGCATATTTTACAGCTGGTCCAAGTGGTGCTGGCAAAACAGAGTTTATTCAACAGTTTTTAGAAGTTGAAAACAATCTAGTTCATCTGGATATAGACAAGGTCCGAGACTTTTTTATTCCTATTGGTTATAATGGAAATAACAGCGACATATTTCAAAAACCTGCAAGTTGGGGTATTCAGTTCTTATTTGATGAAATCATAAAAAGTAGAGAGTTGTCACTTGTGGTTGATTCAAACTTATCCCACTTTCAAACAGCTAAAGAAAATATGGTAAAATTACTAAAAGCAGATTATAAAATTGAGATATTTTATATTTATAATGATTTAGAAAAATGTTTTTTATATACTAAAAAAAGAGAATCAGTTACTTCTAGGGTTGTGCCAGAAGATGTATTTTTTGACAGTGTAATAAAATCAAGAATGACAACTTTTGAAATAAAAAAAGTGTTTCAAGATAATATAATTTTAAATGTTGTGGATAAAAGAACTAATAACTATTATGAGAATATTAGTAGTGATTATTTTCAAGAAATAATACCAGAGTATAAAGGTAAATAATGACTAAACCTATGAATCCATTGTTGAAACCAGAAAATAGAAAAAAACTTATTCAGCAAGCTATGCAATCTATGTCGGACAAGCAAGATGAAGTTATAAAACAAGCTGATAAAATTATTGGTGATGTTGTGATTTTTGAAAAAAATATACATCAAAAATTTGTGTCATATGTGGCTAATCATTAATTTTTTTAAGTGCTCCTCTAATTCATTGCAGACGCATAAATATGCATCAAATTGGAATGACCCCGATATAGAACAAGATAGTTAAAATTGAAACCATTGTAAATAGAAATGAAAATTTCATGAGTATCATCGCTACATTACGAAGTAGCACTCAAGAATTGTTGGGATTTAGGTGCGAGTTGAGTTAGTAATCTCCTTTTATGTTTCATGATACTATAGCTACTAAAAATATAATATATCACGACATACAAAAAGATGCTGAACATAATACTCACGCAAAGATTATCTTAGAAGAAATACATAATTCTCTGATAAATATAAATCAACTAAGTTCAGCCACGGCGTAATTACCATGAAAGTCTTAGAAAATATAGAGAAGTGTTTACTAATGCACTCTAGGAATCTTCCCAAAGGTATTACCTGCAATGAAGTGAAAATGATTGCTAACATAGTAAGAAAATTATGGAGGGCTAATGATCTAATAAATTTGGGCGAGGTTAAGAAACAATGTCGCTTTTTTTAATCCTTAAAATAAAATTTATTTTATTTATCTTTTAGCAAAATGAAAATTACTTAAAAAGTTGACTATGAGAACCAATACGAACTAAAACTACTTGATTGTTTTCTAGATCAGTTTTATAAATCAACAATAGATCGCCTCCGAGATGAAATTCACGAAAGCTTTTCCACTCACCAAGTAATGGATGATCATTGGCTTCAGGCGGAAGATTGCGTATAGCGTTCAAACGGGCCACCAAACGCGCTGAACATCCGGCCACCGTAAAAGAGATATTTTCTATGGAGCCATTTTATCATAAAGTGGCCGGATGCTGTTTTTAATACTCTAAATTTTTTGAAATAGCGTGAGC
>JBBRBK010000030.1:0-22986 GCA_038205935.1 Campylobacterales bacterium | reverse complement strand
TCTTACAATGGGCGCATTGATGGGAATGGGCGGAGTGCGAGGTATGTTGATAACTTTGGGAATGCTGCAAGGTAAAAGCGTTGACCCAACTATGGTTTTAGCATTTGTAGCTGGCGTGTCTGTCGTATTTGTAGGTTTTGGAGCTGTTATACTTCAAATCAATAAGCATCTTTTAACAGATGTCAAAAATGTCCGAAGAGTGTTTGCCACGGCTGGAGTTATCTCTTTGATCGTCGGAAGCCAGATTTGGTTAGCATAAAAATTAAAATAAGGAAAAAATATGTGTAAAGATTGCGGTTGCAGTATAACAATAGATAAACATTCTCACCATCATTCTCATGAAGAGGAACATAATCATCATCACGATCACGATGATTCTCATAAACATCAAGAAGCGCATCAGCATCTTCATGACAATCCTCAGTTAAACGATGCAAAAACCATAGCGGTCATCACAAAGATACTGGATAAAAATGATCAAGAAGCAGGGCATAACAGAGCCCATTTTGATGAACATGGCGTGCTTTGTATCAACCTTATGAGTTCTCCTGGAAGCGGAAAGACGGCACTACTTGAACATATGGCAACACTAGCTCCTTTTAAATTTGGCGTAGTGGAAGGTGACCTGGAAACAAGCCGTGATGCAGACAGACTCAAAGCAAAAGGGATTCAAGCGCATCAGATTCAAACGGGTTCTGCTTGTCATTTAGATGCTTTTATGGTTCATAAAGCGCTGCATCATATGGATTTAGATGCAATGGATGTTTGTTTTGTGGAAAATGTAGGCAATCTTGTATGCCCTGCATCTTATGATGTTGGAAGTCATCTAAATATCGTGCTTGTTTCAGTTCCTGAGGGAAGTGATAAGGTAGAAAAATATCCCGTAATGTTTCGTCAGGCGGATTTAGTACTCATTACCAAAACAGACCTTTTGCCATACTTTGATTATGACATCGAACATGAAAAAGCTGAAGCGAGAAAATTAAAACCAAATGTAGATATTTTAGAGCTGAGTATTAAAGATGAAAACTCTATCAAACGTGTTATAGAATGGATAGAGTTTAAAAGAAAGATGAGAGGATAATTATGTGTTTATCGATTCCAAGTAAAGTCGTGAGTATTGATAAAGAGCTCAATCTTGCAGTGGTGGATACCATGGGCGTGACAAGAAAAGCGGGTTTGGATCTTGTAGAAGAGGGTAGTGTCAGAGTGGGCGATTATGTTTTAATCCATATAGGCTTTGTGATGAATAAGATAGATGAAGAAGATGCTTTGGAATCTTTAAAAGTCTACAACGAGATACTTGAAAAACTCGATGAAGAGGAACGTGAGAGGCTCGTTTTAGAAGATGATAACTGTGAAAACAGGACTCTACAATGAGTGAGTTACAGTTAAAAGACTTGTACGACGGATTTCGTAATCCTGAGGTTATCGGAGGACTTGCAAAACTCATAAATGAAGAGGCAAAACAATTGCCTCATCCTATAAATATCATGGAAGTTTGCGGCGGTCATACGCATTCAATCATGAAATACGGACTTCCACAGCTTATGCCGCAAAACATCAAGTTTATCCATGGTCCGGGTTGTCCTGTGTGCATCATGCCAAAAGAACGCATAGACCATGCGTATATCTTAAGCCAGCAAGAAGATGTGATTCTTGTTACTTTGGGAGATATGATAAAAGTGCCCGGAAGCAAGGGATCTCTGCAAGATGCAAGAGCCAAAGGCGCAGATGTACGTTTTGTTTATTCGCCCTTAGATGTATTGAAGATAGCTACAGAAAACCCAGAAAAGAAAGTGATATTTTTTGCTATCGGTTTTGAGACGACAGCGCCTATGACTGTAGCTTTGATAGACACAGTTATTAAACGCGGCATCAAAAATATCTTTTTTCATATCAACCATGTGACGGTGCCTGAAGTGATGGTCGAGCTTATCGACAGTCGTGATGAGCATGTAGACAGTTACAACAACAGGATAGATGCATTTTTAGGGCCGAGTCATGTAAGCGTTATTACGGGCGCGAAAATATATGAGAAGTTTCCAAAAAAGTACAACCGTCCCGTTGTCGTTGCAGGGTTTGAACCTGTAGATGTGATGGAAGCCATTTTGATGCTTGTTCGTCAGTTTAACGAACAGCGCTGCGAGCTGGAGATTCAATATAAAAGACTAGTCTCTTATGAAGGTAATCTCAAAGCGCAACAGCTTATAGAAAAATATTTTGAAAAAGCAGATCTTTTTAAATGGCGTGGCCTTGGAAACATACCTGAGAGTGGATACAAACTTAAAAATGAATATTCAGAACTTGATGCAGAGAAAATTTATGACGATATTTTGCCAAAAGAGGAGATAGAAGATCATAAACTTTGTATCTGTGGAGATATCCTCCGCGGCATGGCAAATCCGCCTGAGTGTACGATCTTTGGCACGGCATGTAAACCGAGTTCTCCACTTGGAAGCTGTATGGTGAGCAGTGAGGGCGCATGTGCGGCATACTATAAATATGGGAATCTTTTAAAATGACAAAATATGTAACTTTAGCACATGGCAACGGCGGAGAAGAAAATAACGAACTAATTTCCAAAGTATTTTATAAAGCTTTTGAAAACGAAATTCTTTCTAAAAGTGAAGATGCGGCGGTGATCCATAACGGAGAACTTGCTTTTTCGACGGATTCTTTTACTGTTTCGCCGATATTTTTTCCCGGTGGAGATATAGGAAAACTTGCAATCTGCGGTACATGTAACGATCTTGCTATGATGGGCGCAAAGCCAAAATACCTTACATGTAGCGTTATCATAGAAGAGGGTTTTGCCATCCGTGATCTTGAAAATATCGTGCGTTCTATGAAAAAAGAACTGGAAATCAACGGCGCTATCGTAGTAAGCGGAGATACTAAGGTAGTTCCCAAAGGTGCTGTAGACAAGATATTTATCAACACAACCGGTATAGGTGAGATACAGCAGCGTGGTATCAGCTCAAACAACATAACCCAAGATGATCTGATATTGCTCTCAAGAGACATCGGCAGACATGGAGCGACGATCTTTGTGGCAAGAGAAGGGATGGATTTTGGTTCCTCGCTTCAAAGCGACTGTGCGTCTTTATATATTCAAGTCAAAGCGTTGATGGATACTGGCATAAAGATAACGGCTATGAGAGATGCAACTCGCGGCGGTGTGGCGGCGGTGTTAAACGAGTGGGCAAAACAATCCCATATCTGTATAGAAGTGGATGAAGAAACTATTCCTGTAAGTTCTGAGGTTTATGGAAGCTGTGAGATGCTTGGATTTGAACCGCTCAATCTGGCAAACGAGGGCACTTTTGTTCTTGCTATTGCCAAAGAGTATGCACAAAAAGCGCTTGACGTGTTGCATCAGTTTGAAAACTCTTCAAATGCTGTAATTATAGGCAAAGTGAGTGATGCTTATGTTGGAAAAGTGATCTTGAACTCCTCATATGGGACGAAAAGATTTTTAGACCTGCCTACAGGCGAACTATTGCCGCGTATCTGTTAGGTATAAGAATAGATGAGAATTCTTATAATAGCTACCGTGCTCAACTCTTTAACGCAGAGGATTTTTTGTGAGATGAGAGAGCTCGGATATATTGTGCCTGTACAATTTGCCATCAACGATGAGCTGATGCAAAATGCAGTAGAGAATTTTCACCCAGATATTGTTATCTGCCCCTATCTAACGAAATTCATTCCTGAGTCAATATATACAAACATTCCGACATTCATCGTCCATCCTGGTATTTTAGGAGATAAAGGTCCCCATTCTCTCGAACATGCAATCTTTGATGAAAAAGATGAGTGGGGCGTGAGTATCATCCGAGCAAACGATGAGTTTGATGGGGGAGATATTTATGCATTTGAAAACTTTCCTATGCGTGATGCAAAAAAAGCATCTATATATAGACAAGAAGTAAGTACGGCGACATCCAAAGCTCTCAAAAAACTTTTAAAAAACCTCCAAAACAGCTCGTTTGAGCCAATCAAACAGTTGCCCACGCCTATGCACAAAAAAATAACCTCTTTAGAAAGAGCTATCGATTGGGAAAAAGATACTACGAAAAAGATCATTCAAAAGATCAATGCTTCAGATAGTTTTCCCGGAGTACTTGATGAGTTGTTGGGGGTGAAATGTTATCTGTTTGGCGTACATGTAGAAGGATTTGAAGAGGATGAAAATCTCAGAAATCTTGCTAAAAATGCACAGACAAAAGAGATATTTGCCAAAAGAGACGGTGCCGTGTGTATCAAAACCATCGATGGCGCGGTATGGATATCGCATCTCAAAGAGGTTTTAAAGTTTAAATTACCTGCGACTTATGTGTTAAAAGAGAAACTTAAAGGGATAAAAGAGTCGAGAATACCGCTGATACTGGAAAATCATAGAGAAACATTCTATGAGATTTATACGCAGATAAAAGGCGAAGTGGCGTATCTTTACTTTGATTTTTATAACGGTGCGTTTAGTTCTGAGCAATCGATACGCTTGAAGTATGCCGTAGAATTTTTACAAGAAAGCTGCAAAGTACTCGTCCTTATGGGCGGGAGAGATTTCTTTTCAAACGGTATCCATCTTAACATCCTAGAAGACAGCAAAAAAGCGGGTGAAGACGGATGGAGCAACATCAATGCTATGAACGATATAGTGCGCTCAGTCTTGATGTCGGACGATATTTTAACGGTGGCGGCTTTTAAAAGTGGAGCAGGGGCGGGAGGCGTATTTTTAGGGTTGGCCTGTGATTATGTGGTCGCAAGAGAAGGAGTCGTCTTAAATCCGCACTATAAAACCATAGGACTTAGCGGCAGTGAGTTTCACACATATACTTTGCCCACAAGAGTGGGAAAAGCAAAAGCTGAGGAACTCTTAGAAAATGCTTTGCCTCTTACAGTCAAAGAAGCGCAGAAAATAGGCTTGGTGGATGAAGTGTTTTGTGAAGAGATGAACAAGTTTTATGATGAGCTTGATATATTTGCTCAAAATTTGGCGAGTGATGAAGAGAGATGGTTCGAACTTCTTGATGCAAAAAGAGAAAAACTACAAAAAAACAGCAATCTCATCTTGAGCAAGCATAAAGAGGAGTTGGACACAATGTATAGCCAATTTTGGGATGAAAAGAGCAGTTTTCATTCTCTAAGAAGAGATTTTGTCTATAAAAAATGTCCTTTTAGTACGCCTGAGCGATTAATTTATAAAGGAGAAAAGAATGCATGAATACAGTGTTGTGCAAGCGTTATTGACGCAGTGTGAAGAACACGCAGAGGCAAATAATGCCAAAAAAATCACAAAAATTGTAGTGAAGATCGGTGTGATGAGCGGAATCGAGCCATATCTTTTAGAGACCGCTTTTAACACTTTTAAAGAGACAACCGTGTGTGATGGAGGAGAATTTATTATGAATATCCAGCCCCTTACCATAGAGTGTCAGGAGTGTCAAACAGTGAGTGAACTCAATAAGATTGAGTATTGTTGTCCAAAGTGTCAAAGCATAGATGTCAAAGTAATAGATGGCGAAGATATGTTTTTGATGAGCTTAGAGATGCAATGAAAAATTTAAAATAGGATAATAATATGCAAGGATATTGGGAAGAATATGTAAAAATTGTCGATGCACATCCAGCGATGATCTCTTTAAACGTCAGCGTTTCAGAGGATGATTCAAAGGAAGATCATGGTTATGTCGCTTTCGTAAAAGTCAAACTCAACACAGAAACTGAGGATGGTTTTATATCCAAAAATGAGATCAATGATATAAGTTTCATCGAAGATCGTTTAGAACTAGAATGTTTGAGATATCGTCACGGACAGTATGTTGGACGCGTTATTTCTCAAGGCAGTATTACGTTTATATACTACTTAAAACTTGATTTTGAGTGGAGCGATACTGTTAATGGTGCGATGAGTCATTTTGAAGAGTATAGTTTTGAACTAGGATCTCGCATGGACGATGAATGGGAAGTGTATGAAAAACTACTTTTTCCAACAGCTAAAGAGTGGCAGGTCATTCACAATCATCATGCCTGTGATGAACTCAGCAAAGCAGGGGATAATCTTACTATGCAAAGGGCGATAGAACATACGAGTTATTTTAAAAATCCACAAGAGCGAGAGATATTTTCAGTATTTATCATAAGTGAAAATTTTAAGATTTTAAAAGATATAGAACCAAGCGTTGAAGCGCCGGATTACGGAGTGAAGTTTTATCGCATAGATATCCCATTTTATCATAATATAGACACTTTGACATTAGAACTCATCGAACAGTCTCTAGAATATAATGGTCAGTATGAT
Organism: Campylobacterales bacterium; assembly: GCA_038205935.1. Lineage (GTDB taxonomy): Bacteria > Campylobacterota > Campylobacteria > Campylobacterales > Sulfurimonadaceae > Hydrocurvibacter. Next base: position 16,679 of record JBBRBK010000030.1, on the reverse strand, counting down.
GGTTGGGAAACGAGTTTGGTAAAATAAAAATATACGTGCTATTAGCCTTAATTTGGAAAGAAGCTTTTTTCAAGAGAATTTACATTATGTTAACCAAATGATCTAATCTAATCCGTTTCTTCACCGATTGTTACATCTGGCGAAAAAACTTCTTGTTAAATGAATATACTACTTTGTTAGATTATTTAATGTCACAATAATCTCGTCCATTTTGCTACTAACTGCACCTACTTCATCAGATATTTCATTCACATCATCTGCATTTTTATTGAGTGTTTCTGAAGTATCTGAAATGGACTGGATAAGTACATTTGTCGTTGCAGAAGTCTCAGCTAGACTTTTTTGTGTACGTTCTGCAAGTTTTCTGACTTCATCCGCAACAACAGCAAATCCTCGGCCATGTTCTCCTGCTCGTGCCGCTTCTATGGCAGCATTTAATGCAAGCAAATTTGTTTGGTCTGCAATATCACCAATAGTTTGTAAAATGACTTTTGTTTCATTCGCATTTTGAACAAGCGATTGAAGATTTCCGACTAATTCATTTTCTTTTTGAGAAACATAATGAATACGTTCAACAATCCCATTGATCATGTTTTTAAAATCTACAATCGTCGTATTTGTGATATTTTCGACTGTTTCATTGAGGACATTTGCAGATTCCACAATCATTTGATTTGAGTTTTTATTTTCTTGCTCCATGTTTTGAAGTGACTCTCCTAAACTATTGATATTTTCCAAAAGTTCAGCCATTTTCGCTTCGACATTTATATTACTTCGAGAATTAAAATCCCCCGTTGCAAAATCTTTAAGTGTGCCTATCGCATTTTCTAGATTTTTTTCAGATGAGTCAAGCATATTATTCATACTGTTTCTCAATACATGAACATATGGAGTTTTTGTATCAGCATTTACTCTACATGTATAATGCCCTTTTGCTACTTTATCTGCTAAAAGTACCATCTCTCCAGCAACTTTTGTGTCATCTGAAATAGTATTTTCATATTTTTTAAGTAAACTATTTAACTCTTTTTCTATTGTATCCGTTGTATTTTCATTTAGTGTTATTTTATTTCTCTCAAATTCTATCATCTCGTCTATTTTTTTTAGTAAAGCAACATTATTACTATTTGACGATGAAGATGTCATATTTTGTAAGAATATTGCGACTACCAAAGCAACAAATGAAAGCCCTATCTGAACAAAAGAAGAATTCGTTAACAAATAAGAGAGAAACAGTAAGCCAAAAACAACTAGTAAAATGATATTTTTTTGTAATTTATCCATGTATATATCCTATTTGAGTGTTTTGTAGAGATCTTGAGCTTCTTGAATCTCTGCTTTTGAAGGTTTTCTTCTGCATGACATATATGTTTTTGCATGTCGTACCGAATCGTACATAGGATACACACTTGCATATACCCAGTAGTATCCACCATCTTTTGCTTTATTCTTTACATAACCACTCCAAATCTTGTCACTTTTTACAGTTTCCCAAAGATCTTTAAACGCAGCCCGAGGCATATCTGGATGTCTTACAACACTATGAGGTTTTCCCACCAATTCTTCAAGCGTATATCCAGCAATTTTGCAAAAATCATCATTGGCGAAAAGGATCATACCCTTTTCATCTGTTTGTGACACCAAAAAATCATCACTCTTTAAGACATATTCCAACATATAGCACCCTCTCTTTTATAATAGTATCATCAAATATTATACTGCATATTTCTAAAAAACACTAAATTGATAGGTCATTTATCTTAAGAAATTTTCTAATTTTTATACAATATAGTTCATTTGTGCTAGAATAATGATATGAAATCATTAAATCTTTTAATTGCCATATTTACCATCTTTCTATTCTCTTCTAGTGCTGTTGCGGATGATCAAAACTATAAAGATGCAGGTGAATTTTATGAGATCAATTATCTTCTCTTAAAAGCAATTGCACAAACTGAATCTGGACAAAATCCAAATGCTGTTAATTGTGCAAATAGCAATGGAACCTGCGACTATGGCATTATGCAGGTAAACTCTGTACACTTGTCGACGTTGAAAAAAAATGGTATTCCCGTAGATAAGCTTCTTGATGAAAAGGTGAATATTTATATGGGTGCTTGGGTATTAAAAGGCTGTATAGGAAAATACGGATTTACTTCGAAAACACTTAATTGCTATAATGGAAAAATAAACGGCAATAATTACTATTCAAAGGTATTGAAAAATTATGATATGCTCGCCAAATCAAGTGGACAATAGGTCTTTCTACTTCGCAAAATCTTTTATAAAATTATAGACAGAAAAAATGATCTCTATCACAATCAGCCAAATAATAATCCACTCTAAAAACTCACTTGATTTTTGATTTATCATATCTTTTGCAAACTCCACAGACTCTTTTAAATAAGAGATCTTATATTCGATAACATCAAACCTTGATTTGAGCTCTAATTGCAAGGAAAGCTGGTTATAAAGCGACTCTAGTTCTGCGTCGTCCCATAGTATGTCAGGCTTATCTAAAAGGTAAAGCTGATTGAGGATATCAAAACGTTCTTTTGCGATAGAGCTGGCAAATTTCATGAGTTTCGCTCTATCCTTTACTTTCAGTGTTTCTATCTTTTCGTAAAGTTTTTTGCTCTCTGTCATTTTCATTTCAAGCGTTCGTTCACGAATTTCGAGTCCAACGCTTTGAGAAAGCGCTAAAGAGATGATGGACGCTGTTGCTTTGTCAAATTTATCATATTTGATAGTGTGTTCATCGATGATAGGTTTTGTGTATTGCGCATGGACTACCATTGGATAGTCTTGATTGATGAGGGCTGTTTTGTAGTGCTGTGCTTCTTGGATATCGAGTCTTGAAAGGAATGATTGTATCTCTTCAAGCGCAAAATTACAAAAGGTAATAACACCAAAAGATGAGACAAATATCAGCTTGTTATTTGTTATTTCACCAACAAGTGAGTTTTCTATCTTAGAGAGCATCATCCCAGGAAATTCAGCTTCCAATTCATTTTTAGTAACTATTTTTGGAATTTCAATACAGACAAATAAGATATTTACACTCAAAATCAACCCCCTACTTTTGATTATTGTACCATAAATTTATAGTACTCTTCTTTGATTCTTTTTTCCAACTCTTTGGCGTTTACAAGGTATTTTGAGACAAGATCATGAAAACGTTTTGAATGGTTCATATGCTTGATATGTGAGAGTTCATGGACGATCACATAGTCTATAAGATCACGAGAAAGTTTTAAGAGATAGATATTAAATGTCAGCTCTTTTTTTGAGTCACAACTTCCCCATCTTCTTTTCATCTTTCTGTATTTGATATTTGTGGGATAAAGTCCCATAATACGACTGAAATGCTCTACACGCTCAGGAATATACTCAAGAGCTATCTCTTTATAGTAGTTGTCATAAAGATTTGCGATATTTTCATTTGTGCCACTTCTTGAGCTTAATAGTTTATCTCTTAAAACAGTGGCAACTTCATGATCGATGCTGTAAAGCTCTCCAAATATAAGAACTTCATCTTCAAGATTGACATTTGTCTTTTGATATTTTTCAATATGATTGATTTTTTTGACAATCCAAGTATGTTTACTCTGCACGAGTTCACGTATATGCTTCTCAGAGTTTATGGGTGTTTTGACAATAATTTTAGCGGATGGAAGGATATGGATATAACTATTTTTGAGTCTTGGATTATAGGTATAGCTTACATGTAAGCCAAGAATTTCTAAGTTATTCATAAAGGATTGGGTCTTTGATACCGGCTTCCTTGAAACCGTTTAATCGTAGTCTACAGCTATCGCAAACGCCACAAGCTTTATCTTCGTTTTTATAACAGCTCCAAGTTAGTTCCAAAGGTACACCAAGTTTTTGGGCTTCTTTGACGATTTGTGATTTTTTCAAATGTACAAGAGGCATAAAAATCTCTATATTTGTCTCATCTTTCGTCCCTAGATTTATGCTTTTTTGCATACTTTGTATATAAGATTCTCTGCAATCAGGATATCCGCTGCTATCTTCTTCAACAACACCGATAGCAATCGCCTCTGCGCCCTCTTTTTCTGCAATAGCTGCTGCCATACTCAAGAATATTCCATTACGAAAGGGCACATAAGTCACAGGAACGCCCTCTTCTACACCGCCTGTTGGGACTTCTATACTACTATCTGTAAGAGCAGAAGCTCCGAGCTCTTTAAAAAAACCGATATCAAGAGTGTATTTTTTGCTTCCATGCGAAGTGCCCTGCGGGTGTAAGGCATCGCAGATATTATTGAAACACTCGAGCTCTTTTTTCTGTGTTCGTTGGTCGTAATTGAAATGCACCGCAATGATTTCATAGCCTAAATCACGCATCATGTAAGCACAGAGAGTCGAGTCCATTCCGCCACTCATAATGCAAACTGCTTTTTTATTTTTCATATTTTTCATAGCCTTATTTTAACATATTAAATCTTTTGAGTATCACATCTGCAACTCGAAAAGAGTTGGCATAGATCGTCCATGTATAAGGCACACTGCCGCCTGTTGGCATAAAAGAAGCATCTGTGATGTAGAAGTTACCCAGTGCATGCGCTTTACAGTTTTTGTCTAAAACTGAACTTTGCTCATCATTTCCAAAACGGCACCCCCCAGCTATAAGATTTGGAGGAGGAGCAGAAGAGATGGAAGAAGTGACATGCACAGCACCCATATCTTTTAAAACTTTTACCGCTTTTTGAGCTAAAAACTCACCAACTTCGATGTCTCTTGGATGCGAATTGAGGCGTATTTTTCCAACGGGAATACCCCATTTGTCTTTCACATTTTCATCTACACTGACAAAACAGTCATCTGTCGGTAACCAATCATTAAACACTTCAAAAGTGAACTTTCTTGATTGCATAAAGGCAAACTGTATCTTTTTTTGTAGTGCCTCACCCCAAACAAGATTTGAATCTTTATCATAAACCTCCCGCATAGCGCGGCTTGTAGGGTTTGCATGTTCGAACAAAAAGTCGATTGTTCCCCCTTTTATTTTTTTGCCATTTTTTGTATATTCATACCAGTCTTGAAGTGAACGGTTGACAAAAGCACCGCGTGTGAGTAGAACATCACGTTTCTCTTTTGGCAGATTTGCAAAGGTAAACTGCCCCTCTCCACTGCCTCCAGCGGAAAATATAATGTTTTTTCCCACTTGGTTAAAGTTATTTAAAAGACCTTTTGGAAAGTGACTATTTTTGGAGTTTAAAAGAAGTCTGGCAGTTTCGATGGGTTGTGCGGCTAAAACGAAGATTTTTGCCCTAACGAAAAATGCCTTTTTATTTTTATCATAATAGTATATTTTCGTCACATTTTTCGCGTCAGTGTCTATCTTATACACAAAAGATTCACTCAAAATTTTGCAGTTTCTTGTTTTTATCGCTTTATCTAACAGTGCCGAGCGAGCATTGCCTTTTGCACCTGTAGCACAGCCATAACTACCGCAAAAGTTTGAGTAGGAACATCCTTTTCTACTCAGTGCATCGTAGGGTAAAACAGCGCGTGCTGTAGGAATGGAATGGTATCCAAGATGCTTACATGTAAGGTCAAACCAAGAAGAAATTGGATGTTCCCAAGTAGGCTTAAATGGATAATCTTTAGTAGAGCGCGGTTCTAAAAATGGATGTTTGACAACTTTCCCTGAGACTCCTACTACTTTTTCGACTTTATCATAATAGGGTTCAAGCGTTTGATAGTCAATAACCCAGTCGACGACATTTGCACCCTTAATCTTTCCATAAACCGAAGCCATTTTAAAATCGTTTGGTTTCAAGCGATGAAAATATCCGCTCATCAGATTCGATGATCCGCCGACCATAGAACCGTTCCAGAAGTTCCAGTTACTGTTTTTTGCTTCTACACTTTGCCATATGCCATTGTCATCTTTTGTTTCTACAACATGTTGCTCTTCATTAAGTGGCGGTGTATAAATATCACGACGACTTACAGCAAGCTCGTCTTTAAAAAAATCTTTTTCAGTGTAATGTGGACCTTTTTCCAAGACGAGCACCTTTTTGCCAGCACGAGCGAGCTCATAAGCTATGGGCGCGCCACCTGCTCCACTGCCGATGATACAAACATCATACATAAGCGTTTACCTTTGGCGGACGGGGTAAACCGCTCTCATGCTCCACCCATTTCCATCCTATTTTATTGATATTTGCTCCATACACAGGATCACTAAACATCGCTTCAAAGGTAAAATTCATAAGATGCCACAGCCAAGTATCACCCCACTGTTTTAGAGATATCTGTTTTAAAAGGGTCTCTTTTTGTGAAAGTGTCAGCTCTTTATAGTTTTTCATATAGCTGTTTTTTGAAGTCTGATTGAGCCATTTTACGCCATCTTGGAGTATCTGTTTGGTTTCATCTTTAACACGAGGATCTTTCATAAGTGCTTGAAAAAAACCTATAATATTAAAAGAGTGTACAGAGGGCATCGCGATATTTGGAGGGAAAAGCTGTTCTAGTACGCTTGCAATAGTCTGATAAGGTTCTTGTATAATCCTTACATGTAAAGCATAGTAGTGAAGGTCTCTAGCAAAGGCACTAGACCCAAGTAACAATGCAGAATATTTGATAAACTCTCTTCTTTTCATTTCGTAATAGTAGCACAGAAGATTTAATCTTTTGAGTGTTTAGCCGATGTAATTGTGTGCAAATACTCTACACAAGGAAATATAATGAATTCAGTTACTAATTCACAAGCTCCTGTTGCAGCACAGATGTATGCCATGAAAAAAAGTCAAGAAGTTGATGAGCAGTCTATGAGTAAAATTTTGGATAGTGCTTCTATTCAAAATAAAAATATTCAAGATTCTCAAGCTCGCGACCAGCAGATGCAACAATCTAGCGCGCAAAAAACAGGTTTAGGCCAAAGCTTGGATTTAAAAGCATAGTTATTTACAGGTAGATGATTCTATCTGTATTAACTTTTTTCAACCCTTTTACAACTCACCTTCGATATAATTTCTCTATGATTGATTTTGATAACAGAACCCCACTTCATTTTGACCTTACAACTCTAGAGCACATGGCTTGTGACTTTACTAACCAAGAGATTGAACTTATTTTGACAAATAATGAAGAGATCCAAGCAATAAACAAAGAGTATAGAAATATAGACAAGCCTACAGATGTTTTAAGTTTTCCCTATGAAAAGATGCCCTTTTCCCCACTTGGAAGTATTATTATCTCTTACGAATATGTGCAAGATGTTGCGCAAAAACTCCAGCATTCTGAACAAGAGGAGTTTACTCTCCTTTTTATCCATGGATTGCTACATATTTTAGGTTTTGATCATGAAGTAGATAGTGGAGAGATGCGCCAAAAAGAGAGTGAGCTTATCAAGCAGTATAATCTGCCTGATAGCTTGATTGTTCGTACGGAGGGATAATGCGGCTTTGATAAACCATATAAAAAGGTTTACTCTAAGCGGCTTGCTTTCTTGTTTTCCCAAATAGAGTGTAAAAAAGCAAGAGAGATCAACCCGATTCCTACCGTTCCCGTGATTGCTTCACCTATAGGCATCATTATTTTCACAAGCATAATAATCGCTAAAACACCTATGGCATAATGAGCACCATGCTCAAGATAATGAAACTGTGAAAGAGTATTGTGTTCTACAAAATACAAAGTAATGCTTCTTACAAACATCGCCCCCACACCAAGACCGATCATAATGATAAAGATATTGCTTGAAAGTGCAAAAGCTCCGATAACACCGTCAAAACTAAAACTTGCATCTAAGACTTCAAGATAGATAAATCCTGCAATACCACTTTTAACTGTATCAGATGAGAGAAAATGATCGAGCATTCCTAATAAAGAGTGCAATAACACACCATACATAAAAGCTAAAATAACTCCAAAATCTTGTGTAAGATGTCCAAGAGCAATACCTATAACAATTGCGATAATCAACTCAATATTTGCAACTCCAGAAAACTGTTTTAGCATTTTAGAATCTTCGATGAGTTTAAACCAAGTAATCTCATGCTCTTGGAAAAAGAAATCTAAAAAGACCATAAGTAAAAATGCTCCACCAAATGCAAAGATCGTAGTTTCTGTGCTTTTTAGTATAGCTTCATATTGATGAGGCTCATTTATTGCTACATGTAAGGTTTCAAATAGTCCCATTCCTGTTACAATAGAAACGATAGCTAAAGGAAACAATAGACGCATACCAAATACAGCGATAGGAATACCAAAGAGTATAAATCGTTTCTGCCAGATTGGATCCATCGTATCTAATATTTTAGCATTGACAACAGCATTGTCAAATGAAAGAGAGATCTCTAAAACAACAAGTAAAGCGGTAATGTAAACACCCTCAAAACCGCCTAAAAAATACCCGCTTAATAAGCCGAGACCTAAAATTATAAATGAACTGATAAAATATCGCATATTAACCTTTTAATCGTTGTTTTTGATATACCCATTTTCTAGAAGTTTGTCATAGATCTTTGAGACAATCTCTCCAGCGGCATTACCGCCATGTCCACCATGCTCAACGAGCACAGTAACAATAAACTGAGGATTTTTGTAAGGACCATAGGTAGTCAACCAAGCATGAGAACGTGAATAATAAGCCATATTTAACTCTTCTGTTCTCTTTATAGTATCTTGTGAGATACCTACAACTTGTGCTGTTCCTGTTTTCCCCGCAATAATAACTTTTGAATGTATGTAGTTTTTTGCTGTTCCACCGGGAGAGTTACATACATCATACATCCCTTCTCTGATTATATCAATCTTTTGTTTTTCTACTGGATTTAGAACCTCTTTAAATTCTGGTTGTATTATTTTATCACCAACTTTTTGCACAAGATGAGGTGTCACAAGTCTGCCTGTTGCTAAAAGTGCTGTAAATCTTGCCACTTGCATTGGTGTTACCAATAAATCACCCTGCCCGATTGAAGTGTTAAGAGTTTCTCCAATATACCATGGTTGATGATATTTTCTTCTCTTCCACTCACGATTTGGTATAGTTCCGACAAATTCATTTGGTAAATCAACGCCCGTTTTTTCACCAAGGCCATATCGGAGCATGCCTGCGCTTAGAATATCTATACCTGTTTTGACGCTGCCTTTGTAAAAATAATCATCACAACTCTCACGCAAGGCTTTTCTGATAGCAGTCTCTCCATGTCCATCTTTTTTCCAGCATCTAAAATTACGGTTTGAAACTACATAACTACCCGTACAGTTTACAGTTGAATGTTCATCGATTGCTGTTGTAATCATAATAAGACCGAGTCCAATTTTTACAATTGAACCTGGAGGATAAAGACCATTGACAAGTTTGTTTGTAAAAGGTTTGTCAGCGCTATTGATCAGTGCTTTCCAATCATCGCTAGAAATACCATTTGAAAAAGAGTTTAGGTCGTATTCTGGAAAACTGCCTGCTGCTAGAACAGAGCCATTGACATCCATAACTATTACAGTACCCGCTTCATCTTTGAACATGTCAGAGATATATTGTTGCAAATTCATATCGATAGCAAGCTTGATCTGCTTATTTTCAACCGGACTTTTATGAGAAAGTTCTTCGATCTCCTCATTTTTTGCACTTACTTTAATTTTTCTCTCACCAGCTTCACCCTCTAAGTAGGTGTTATAATATTTTTCGATTCCATTTTTACCAACAGTTCCAATGACAGATAAAAGAGGATCTTTATCAATATCATTTTGATTGGCGTTTGAAACATAACCAATAATGTGAGCTGCCGTATCATTGTATGGATAAAAACGTTTTGGCGCAGATAAAATATGTAAATTTTCCCTTAAATTTAAAACAGAATAGACAGGAATCATCGCATCATAGGGAATGAAATCAACTACTTGTATATAATCTTGATTATAATAGGAATCGTTTTGCATATAAACTTTTTTCATCTTCTCTCTATCTAAAGAGGGAATATATTTCATCAAAACATTCAATTCAGTATCTAACAAACTTGTGTCACCACTACTGATTAAGTGTGGTGCTATTGCCACTTTAAATCCTAGCTTGTTGATAGCCACAGGATTATTATTTCTGTCTAGGATTTCTCCGCGTACAGGCGCAGTCAAGTCTGTTTTAATAGTATTTCTATCAGAAAGGTCTTCATAATAGGCATTATGAGAAATAGAAAGATAAAAAACTCTTACGATCAGTGCAACCCAAGCTACAGCAAAAAGTGTCAATATTATTTTAAGTCTCAATGAAAATACCCTTTAACTCTAATCTTTAAAAATCAATAGTAGAAAGAACTCTACGGCAATATAATAGATCACATACCAGCTAAATTCTGGTTCATTTAACAAAAATGTCTGAGCCAGTGTGTAGGAAAAAAAGTAATATCCGACATAAGCGAGTAAAACCATCAGTATCTTCGTACAGGCGACACACTGGATATATTTGTCCATTTTTAAAATAAGAAGTCTATACACTAAGGTAAAATATACGATGGAACTAAAAAGCACATAACCCTTTTGCGCTTCAAAAAACATCAGAGCAAAAGAGGTAGCAAAAAGTGTAATACTGTCATCATTTTTGATTGAATTGATAAAAATAACAAACATAACTGCAAAAAAAGGCGGCAAAAAAAGATAGATGTCGCTTAGACTCTCATAAACTAAAAATATTGCAAGAACGAGAACAATATTTAAATATTTTTGATAAGTGATATTTCGTTGCATATTGGAAAATGTTTGCATTTTATACAATCAGCCCAAATCTTATGATCGGGTAAAGACTCTTTTGGAATCTCAATAAATCCTAAATTTTCAAAAAAACTTTGCTTATAAGTAAGCGCTAAAACTTGTTTCAAGCCAAGAGATGCAGCTTCATCAAGACATCTCTTGACAATTTCAGAGCCTATATGCTTAGCTCTGTAACCATCTCTCACTATCAAAGAACGGATCTCTGCAAGAGTATAAGAGTGTACATGTAAAGCACAAAAGCCCACTAGGTTTTCTTTATCAAACGCCAACATATAGGATCTTATATTAGTAGCAATCTCATCATTACTTCTTGGAAGTATTACACCTGATTCTACTTCAGGTTGTATCAATTTTTGCATCGATTCAATGTCGCTGAGATAGGCTTTTTTATACTCTATCATCGGTCATCTCCTCTTTTACAACTTCATAGATTACAGAAATGAGTTTTGAGATTCCGCGCTTTTTACTGCTTGAAACCATCAAAGCATCTGGAAATCTCAGTCTTAGTGCACTCTGCTCTTTTTGATTGAGTTTATCTATTTTTGTAAACACTCTTAAAATGACTTGTGATTGATCTACGATTTCGTCTAAAAACTCTGAAACTCCCGCGTCAATCTCAAGATCAGGATGGCGACTGTCGATGAGATGAACAAAAAGCTTTATCTGCTCTCTTTGGGCGATATAATCTGTCAGATTTTTTTCCCAGTCATATTTCATCGACTTAGAAACTTTTGCATATCCAAAGCCTGGAAGATCCACTAGCCTTGCATATTTTTTTTCATTTAATTCTCTATCGATAAAAGTGATATCAAAATAGTTTATAAGGCGTGTTTTTCCAGGTGTTGAAGAAACTTTCGCAAGACCTTTATGATTTGCCAATGCATTTAAAAGTGAACTTTTCCCTGCATTTGAGCGAGCCATTAAAACAATCTCATTTTGTTTTTCTGAAGGAGGTGCTTTTTCTATATTTGGAGCAGATGTTATAAATTTGGCTTCGACGATCTCAATCATTATTTACTCTCATTTTGATCTTTTAGATGAAAAATCATAACTACAGGCTCTTTGTTGGCCCCTTGTGCTAATGCTTTACCAGTAATAGTATTTAATATGACTTTATCTCCATCTATCTGTTTATGTTCATTGAGTTGACGCAAATGAACGTTGGTATAAAATTGGTACTCTTTTATCTTTGGCATGTAGACTACTTTTTGAGCTTTTCCTGTATATATCGAGCTATTTTCTGTTTTTACAAAAAATGAGACATCTCCCTCTGCAACCATTTTTATAGGATCATGTTTGTCATCTGTATAGATAGTTACTTTAGTGGCATTGAGTTCATCAGAACCTTTTGTCATTTTAACATTGCCTGTAAATATACCTATCCCTTTTTTTTCATCGCCATCGAAAGCATTTGAAACAACTTTTAAGTCATTACTTAAAAGAACGGCTGAAGAGAGTAAAAGTAGAGTAAAAATCGTTTTTATTTTCATTATTTTCCATTGTCTTTGATTTGATACGTTGCAGATATCTGTTGTGATTGTACGCGATTTTCTTTGCTGTCAAAAATTAGTTTTGTCCCCGTGATTTTATCATCATTTTTGTATAAAGTATATGTACTTGGTGTTTTAAGGAAGCCTGTATCTTGATTATATGACGCTTTGTCTGTTTTAAAAGTCAGTCCATCTGATCTCGTGTAAACAACATGATCTTGCATGTTTACGATATTGTCTTTATAAACACCGAAATCTGAGAGAATATTTGCTGTGTATTCTTTTGTATTGTCAGTATAATTTATATCAGAAACTTCATATCTGTCTTTAAATTTATACCCTTTTAAGCCACTAAAAACACTTCTTAATCCATTTTTATCCATATCATAAATGGTAAAATTAAAAAGTTCAAGTTGTGCTATCTCTTTTGTTTCAAATTGTTGTAGTTTTGTAGGATTAAAAAACAGATATATCATGGCAAGGGCCGTAAATATAAATATAAAAAAGAAATTTATATTCATATCCAAAGAGCCAAATACTGATCAAGCTGGTTGTTTTCTTTAACGACTATATCTATCATTTCGCGAACTGCGCCCTCGCCGCCTTTACATGTAAGGGTTACATCTACGATATTTTTGACATACTCAGCACCATCTTGAGGTGTAAAACTTTTTCCTACACATGTGAGAAGTTTATAGTCATTAAGCTCATCGCCGATAGCTGCTACTTCGTTCATCGTGAGTTTAAGTTCTTCTAAAAGCTGTTCTAAAACCGCTTTTTTATCTTTGATACCTTGATAAAGATATTTGACTCCAAGCTCTTTGGCACGGTATTCGACAAGTTGAGATTTTCGTCCTGTGATGATCACTATGTCATAACCAAGTTTAATCCAGTTTGTGATGGCAAAACCATCTTTTACGTTGAAATTTTTACTCTCTTCACCGCTGTTTGAATAGATAATTTTCCCATCAGTCAAACATCCATCTACATCCAAAACCAAAAGCTTGATCATAAAACATCTTTTGTGCTTGGAATACCGACTCTTTCATTGATAGTCGTCGCACGGCGAAGAGCGACGGCGAGCGCTTTAAATGATGCTTCTATGGTGTGATGCTTATTTTTTCCACGCTGTTGTATGATGTGCGCGCTGATTCTTGCATTGAACACAAGTGCTCTAAAAAACTCTTCCACAAGTTCTGTATCAAAAGTTCCAACTTTTCCAACCAAATCAAGCTCATACACTAAAAAAGGGCGATTGCTCAGGTCTATATCAGCGCTTACACAAGCTTCATCCATTACAACACTTGCATTGCCAAAACGTTCGAGTTTAACAACAGGATAGATGGCCTCAGCCAATAAAGAACCTAAAACGATTGCCACGTCTTCAACACTATGGTGATCATCTATATGTGTGTCACCCTTACATGTAATATCTAAATCGATCAATGCGTGTTTAGCAAAACTCTCAAGCATATGGTCTAAAAAGCCTACGCCTGTTTCTATTTTACTCTTTCCCTCGCCATAGAGTTTTAGAGATACTGTGATATTCGTTTCTTTTGTTGTTCTTGTTTTATTTTTCATATTATTCCTTTACGATAAATGCGCCTCTAAATTTTCCGTTTGCGCTGTAGTCTCTTGCTTCTTCTTCACTTTGAAAACCTTTTATCCAAACTTTAAAAGCAGTCTTTTCGCCTGGTATATCTTTGATAATTGTTTTATATCCATCTTGTCCGTCATATCTTTTCTGTGTAACAACCGCACCCTCTATATTTGAAAATGAAGCAATTTGTAAAGCAAATTCAGTGATAATTTCCTCTTTTGGTCCTTTGTCAAGCTCTTTTTGATTTGGAATAATTCTGTTACCATTTTTTTGAAAACCAAGTATTTTTAAAGAAACCAAGGCCGTTCCTCTTCCAATCATATTGATTCTTGAAGCAGCTTCATTTGAGAGATCGATGATTCTACTATCGACAAAAGGCCCACGATCATTGATGCGCACTATGACAGACTTTCCTGTCTCTTTACTCGTTACTTGAACAATCGTATTCATAGGTAATGTTTTATGCGCCGCTGTCATATCATGCATATCATAAGTCTCGCCGCTGGATGTTTGCTTCCCATCAAAATCTGGACCATACCAGCTAGCACGTCCGTTAAACTCATCTCCAACACTTACGACAGTCGGATAATAGGTAATACCACGAATTGAGTATGGACGCATAGTTGCTTTTACATTTTGTTGTGAGCCTTGATATGAAGAGCTATTTCCTCCACCATAATATCTTACGCCACGTGTACTACAACCTGACACAAAAAGTAAAATAAGAGTAAATATAAGAATTTTATTCATTGATATAAAGCCTATCGCCAGCTTTGACACTGTCATTTTTAATATTGTTTTTTGATTTTATGTATGCTATTGTCACTTTGTTTGCCTTAGCAATTGATTCCAAGCTATCTCCATCTTTAACAGTATACGCCCCTTTGTCTAAAACGATATTACTTTTAGATGCAACTGGAATTATAATATCTTGTTTGGATAAAAGCTTCATTGTATTCAATTTATTTAAATCTTTTACGATTTTTGACTGTATTTTATACTTTCCAGAATTTGAAGGTAAAGAATCATCCTGTTTTGGCGTATAAACAATATACTTTTTCTTTTCGCTATCTCCGTTATATTTATCATTAAACTCAGAAAGTTTAGCGGATGGAATATAAATATCATAGCCATTCGCATCTGGCGGGGTGAGATCATAATTTATCTGGCGGTTGAATTTTTTCAGATCATTTTCTGGTAATCCGAGCATATCTGAAACTTTTGACAATGATTCACCACTACCAACTTGAACAGCGGTAAGAGACGGAGTATCGAAGCCATTGTTCGAATCATCATTTTCATCTCCGAGCAAACGTCCTTCATTATTTTCCACCATGGCTAGAGCCAAAATTTTTCTTATATATCTGCGACTTTCTGCAGGAATATATTTTTTCTTTTCATCTAAAAGTACATGTAAATTATCTGTCCCCGCTCTTTGTATTGCGCGACTAAGATATCCGCTTCCACAGTTGTAGGCTATAGCGGCAAGATACCATTTACCAAATTGGTTATGTAAGATACTTAAATATTTTGCGGCAGCTCTTGAAGATTTTACAAGATCGCGTCTTTCATCAACGTATTTATCAATACGAAGATGATAACGCTTGGCAGTTTGAGGCATAAACTGCCAAACTCCACCAGCATTTCTAGCAGAGTTAGCCTTAGCAGAAAAATTTGATTCCGCAATAGCTACAAACAAAAATTCAGGTGGGACTTTATATTCATTTAACACTTCTCTAACATTTGGAATAAATGCAGAAGCATCTCCCATGTCTTGAAATAAACGATTATTTTTATATTTTATAAATTCAGAAGATTGCATTTTTTTAAGTTGTGAGTCATTTAAAAAAGAGGGATCAATATCAAATGTTTTGAGAAGATCAATATCTTTATATTTTTCCGAACTCGTATTTGGACCACCAAAAAGAGCATACGGAAGCAATAATAAAACTAAATACTTGAGCATATATAAACTTTCTACTTTAAGATAGGGTTAATATTCTATCTTAAAATAGCTAATGAGCCAAAAATAGACCCCAGAAAGTGTGTAAATATCAGGAAATATGAAATAAATTCATAGCATTTGTAGTAGTTATTTTTTCTATTTCTTTTCGATCAATAATTAAAAGTTCTGAAATTTTTTCTATTACAAAGCTCGTATATGCGGGCTCATTACGCTTGCCTCTATGAGGAGTTGGTGTAAGATAGGGACCATCTGTTTCAATAAGCAACTTTTCAAGTGGGATTTTTGGTAACACATTAATGAGTTTTTTTGCATTGCTAAAAGTAACGACCCCTCCGATACCAAAATAAAAATTTTGTTTTGCTAAAGATAATAGCTCTTCATCAGCATTGTAACAGTGTAAAACACCTCCTACAGTGCTAGCGTCTTCATCTAAAAGTATCATCTTTGAGTCATGCGATGCATCACGAATATGGATGATAAGAGGCTTATTATATTTTTTGGCAAGTCGTATTTGAGCTCTAAAAACTTTTTCTTGTTGCTTCTTTTCACTCTCTTTTTCTTCCTCTGTTCCTTCTAGCCTGAAATAATCCATGCCACATTCGCCAATGGCAACACATTTTGGATGATGTATATATTGCTCAAATATCTCTTCATTGAAGTCATTCATATCATAAGGATGCACACCGATTGAAAAATAGATATTGTCGTGATTTTCGGCAATTGTCACAGCTTTATCAAGTGTCGAAGGATCTGCTCCGGGGATAATGAATCTTTCTACATTGTTTTCATACGCTCTTTTTAGAACATCTTCAAAATCATCATCATATCTGACATCATCAAGATGTATATGGGTATCAATAATCATTTTTCTTTTCCTTTTTGC
>JBBRBK010000029.1:0-23208 GCA_038205935.1 Campylobacterales bacterium | reverse complement strand
CCTTCCCCGAAAAGGGGAGGGAAAAGAAAGATCAGAAAACTGGCGATCAAACCACCGGCGATCATTCTCAGGCCTATTTCTAATGACACATTTAAAACGTACAGTTCAAACATTGAGAAAATTGACATCTTGTCTGCTGATGAAATCATCACAAAACTACAAGAAAATATCAGTAAAAAGAACATTGAACTTTTAAAACTCTCATTACCAAAGTTTTACCGTATTCATCTTAAAACGTTTCCATCAAGTTATGAAGTAGAAAGCCTGACAAAGACTTTGAAAAAAAATAGTTCCATAACGAGAGTCGAAGATTTTTCAAGTAATCATGACACTGTCTATAAACTACTTTTGTTGTTTAAACAGATCACACAGCTTTTCACCCTTGTCATATTGCTAGTAACAGTTTTGTTAATCGCTAAAGAACTTAGAATTTGGCAGTTTAAACATAGTGAGCGCATGAATATTATGGGACTCTTTGGTGCTCCAGTTTGGCTAAGATCTGCCGTATTATTCAGACTCGCCCTCATAGATGCGTTTATTGCATCTTGTATGGCAATCTTCTTCTTTTATGCTATTTCCATCAGCACATGGTCAGCTGAACAATTAAGTGTCATCGGTATAGATATCACAATTTTTGAATGGTTAAGTGATGGCTCTATCTTGCTGGGTGTTGCAGTTCTTATTTCTATCTTGCTAGCAAGTTTAATAGTTGTGGGATATAAAGAAGAGGTATGATGAAATTTTTATTTATTGCGCTTCTTTTTTCTCTTTTTGCCAATGCTTCTACCGTTGACAAAAAGATAAAAAACACAACGTCTGCCATCAATAGTACAAAAAATGAATACTCTTCCATCTATTCAAAAATGGAACAAAATGCAAAAGAGATTCTTGATCAAACACTAACCATACAAAAACAGCAAGCACGATTACAAGAGCTTGAGCTGGCTCTTGGACTTAAAGCAACCATCTATAAGAGCAATATCAACGAACTTAGTGGCCTTTCAAGAACACAAGCTAAACTCAAAAAAGATCAAGAAGATACAGAACAAAAGCTTATATTTAATATTGCCAGAATGGCATCTTTAACAATACTTATCGATAAACAAGGCGGTGCGAATCTTGATTCAATCATGAGTGAAGAGATCATTAAAGTCTTGGCAAAACAGACAAAAAGTGACATCAAAGAACTTAATACAAAGTTTTTTGAGACAGG
The DNA here is from genome assembly GCA_038205935.1 of Campylobacterales bacterium. GTDB lineage: Bacteria > Campylobacterota > Campylobacteria > Campylobacterales > Sulfurimonadaceae > Hydrocurvibacter. The sequence goes on along the minus strand of JBBRBK010000029.1, from coordinate 21,995 downwards.
CGAACAAATGAGCACGTTACAGCAAAGAAGTGTTCAGATTAAAGGTGAAATTTCATCTATAGATCAAAAAAGAAAAGAGCTAAAAGTTGCAAAAGACGACAATGAAAAAGAGTTGGCAAAACTCAAAGTTAACAAACAAAACTATAAAGTAGCTCTTGAAAAAATATTGCAACAGCAAGATTCGCTCAAACAAACACTTGCAAGTCTCAATATTGTAAAAATAGATGAAAAAAGAAGAGCAGAAGAAAGAGCACGTCAAAAACAAGCCATGAATAATACGCCTCAAACGCAAAGTACATCTCAAACTACACCTCAAGAAAAACTTGGAAAAGGTGTAAATACGGCAGCAGATAAAGTAAAAAAAGTTGGCAGCAGTTATCAAAGTCTTGAAACAGTACGCTATACAGGTGAAAAAACAATCGCTCCGCTTGAGGGCTACAGAGTCACCAAAAAATATGGAAACTATACAGATCCAATTTACAATATCAAGATTTTTAATGAATCAGTCTCTTTAGCACCAAATCAAAAAGGTGAAAAAGTACGAAATGTCTTTAATGGAAAGGTTATATTTGCGAAAAATACCCCTCTTTTGGACAATGTCGTCATCGTTGAACATGACAACGGTTTACACACGATTTATGCAAATCTTACACAAATAGCACCTGGTATTCAAAAAGGTTCAAAAATTGTTAAAGGCTCCGTAATCGGACGTGTAAATGATGAACTTGTTTTTGAAGTAACACAAAGAGATTCTCATATAGATCCGTTAGAACTTTTCTAACGTTTCTGCTCTTTTACAAACTCATCTACTCGTCGCATCTCATCAAAGAGCTCCTCTTTTGTAACAAAAGAGAGTTCTATCCTACTTTTAACAACTTCACCAAGCGGATCAAAATCAAAAACTAAAACATAAGAATCAAGTTTTACTTTGTCGCCATTTAATTCAGCCCATTCCAAAGAGACTTGAGCAAATTCTCCGTGAACATCAACAGTTACTGCAGGATAAAGTCTTGTTATCCTACTCAAATCCAAATCATATCCGTGAGATTTATAAATCATCTTTTTCCTTTGTCAAACTTTTCTGCATTTTACCGCTTTGCATCTTTTTAAAAGCCAAAAAGCCAAACATAACACCGACTAAGATAAAAAGTACACCCCAATAATCATTTTTTTGATATGCCATTATGATCCAGCAAAGATCGGCAAAAAGATAAATAATTACTGATTCATAAATCTTGCCCTTGTAAGTTAAAAAGGCTCCAAAATTGAGTAAAATTCCGCCTATAACTGCAAAAGATACTATCATTCAAACTCCATATATTTTTTATATATCCACAGATAATAAAGAGAACTGAGAAAAAATGCACCTGCGAGATAAACAACAACCCATTCAAGAGAAAGGCCTATTTTGGCGAGTTCTCCCGTGAGTAAAGCTGTTAGAGCAGCGACTAGAAGAAATATCATATCATTATATGCGACGATTCTTCCATAATAACTTTTATCTGTTTTATGCTGTATAAGTGTATAGCTATAAGACCAAAGTGTTGTTGTAAAAAAACCGACTAGGACAGAAGCCATAAGAGAAAGATAAAAATATTGCATTGTAGCTGCCCAAATAAGCAAAGTTATTCCCTGAAAAATAAAAATATAAAAAAGTCGCTTATCATTAATCCACTTTGCCAAAAACATCGGACCGATAACAAGCCCAACCGCGCGAGATGCATGAATTAATCCCAAAGCAAGAGCAGTGGCAATAATACTAGAATAATATTTATCGACCATCAATGCGACAAGCGCGTCATAAGAGGTAAGTCCAACAAGAGAATGAATGAGCATAAAATGAAGGATATGTTTATTTTCTCTAAGATACGTAAAAGTTTTTTTCATCATCTTAAAGAGAGATTCACTTGAGTGACTTATGCTTACATGTAAAGGTGTTCCCATAAGAAGAAACCATCCGATTAAAAAAAGTGACCCATCTAAAATAAAAGCTATTTTTACACCAAGAAGATATACAACAAATCCGCTGATTGCCATACCAACTGTGTAAGAAAAAGACCAGATGATCGAGTGAATCTCATTTGCTTGTCTTAGAACATTATGATCTAAAATCTTTGGTAAAAGTGACATTTCGGCAGTAAAATAAAAACTCGCAGCACCCATTCTAATAAAAATAAGAATATATAAAATCCATAAGGAAGAGTGATCATTTATCAATAGTAAAGAGAAAGTAGAAAAAATTTCTATTGACAATAAAAAAAGCATCAATTTTTTTGGATCAAGCCTATCTATAAGTGTTCCGCTTATTGGAGCTTGAATTACTCCAGGAATAAAATAAAGTGCTGCTACAAATGCGATAACACCCGCTGAGACATGCATCTCAATTAAAAGGGTATAGATAGCAACATTACTAAACCAAGCACCAAAATAGGAAATAAGCTGAATAAAAGTCAGGCGTCGAAGAACCTCTTCATTCTTTAATAATTGTATATACTGTTTCATCGTGCAATAGTATCAAAAAAACACTCGAAACTCTTGTCAGTCTAGCAAAAAAATTTATTTACAAAAGAACATTATATATTAATTAAAGTTTTTTAACTAACTAGTCGATATCATATCCAGAGTAATATTCTTAATTGATAAGGAGTTTGCCATGGACGGCTTACAAAATGTTGCAAATCATCAAACTATACAATTGTCTCAACCGAGTGCTCAAGGAAGAGCTTCTACAGAACAAGTAAAACAGGCAACTGTTGTACAAGAGATGCAAAAAGAGGATGCAAGTCCTTCTAAAAAGATAAATTCACAAAATGATGTGAATGAATTAGTAAAAAAAATGAATGATGCCCTCAGCCCTTTTAACACATCCATAAAATTTGGTGTAGATAGCCAAGATACATTTTATGTTTCTGTTATTGATTCACAAACGGACAAAATGCTTCGTCGCTTTCCAGCTGAACAAGCTTCAAGTATTTTGCCAAAGATGCAAGAACTAACAGGAATTGTATTTGACACAAAAGGATAAGTAAGCTTATCCTTTTGATATATCTTTTTATTACTAACTGTTTTTTAATCTTTTTTGTTGTAATATCTCAGCTATTATTTTAACAATTACGAGGTTTTGTTTATGAAAAAAGAGGTAAAAAAAGTAGTTTTAGCTTATTCTGGAGGACTTGATACTAGTGTAATCCTAAAATGGCTACAAGATGAATATCATGCTGAAGTTATTACTTTTACAGCTGATCTTGGACAAGGTGAAGAGGTTGAACCTGCACGCGAAAAAGCACTTAAAATGGGGATTAAACCTGAAAACATCTTTATTTTAGATATTCGTGAAGAGTTCGTAAAAGATTTCGTATTTCCAATGTTTAGAGCAAACACGATTTATGAAGGTGAATACCTGCTTGGTACTTCAATTGCAAGACCACTTATTGCTAAAAAACAAATTGAAATAGCGAAGAAAATGGGCGCTGATGCGGTAAGCCATGGCGCAACAGGAAAAGGCAATGACCAAGTACGTTTTGAACTTGGATATTTAGGACTCAATCCTGATATTACTGTTATCGCTCCCTGGAGAGAATGGGATCTTAACTCTCGTGAAAAACTTCTTGCATATGCAAAAGAGCATAACATTGACATTGCTCAAAAACATATGGATGAAAATGGAAATCCTCAAGTGAGTCCATATTCAATGGATGCAAACCTTCTTCACATCTCTTATGAAGGCTTGCATTTAGAAGATCCAAATGCTGAACCGGAAGATTCTATGTGGCTTTGGACAACAGATCCAGTAAATGCTCCTGATGAAGCCGAATATATCACTATCAGTTATAAAAATGGTGATCCGATTGCAGTAAATGGTGAAGCAATGTCTCCTGCAACCCTTCTTAAAAAACTCAACGATTATGGCAATAAACATGGCATCGGACGTCTGGATATTGTTGAAAATAGATACGTTGGTATGAAAGCACGCGGATGTTATGAAACTCCGGGTGGAACCATCATGTTAAAAGCTCACCGCGCTATCGAATCAATTACACTTGATCGTGAAGCAGCACACTTAAAAGATGAAATGATGCCTCGCTATGCAAAACTTATCTATAACGGCATGTGGTTCTCACCTGAACGCGAAGCACTTCAAGCTCTCATCGACAATACACAAAAATTTGTTGAGGGTGATGTAAGACTCAAGCTTTACAAAGGAAATGTTATGGTTGTCGGCAGAACTTCACCAAAAACACTTTTCTCTGAAGCTCATTCTACATTTGAAGCTGACACTGTTTACAATCAAAAAGATGCAGAAGGTTTTATTCGCCTAAATGCACTTCGTTTTATCATCGCTGGTAAAGCTAGAGGCAACTAAAAAAAAGGAAAAATATGAGCATTATTAAAATAGATATGAATTCACCCGAGTTTCAAGCAGAGTTAGAAAAAACAGTTCGTTTTACAGACAAAGTTGTTAAACAATTTAACTGGGAATACAACCCTGAAGATATGATCAATGAAGGTGTACAAATGGGTCTTGCTCGTAACAAGATGATGTACGCTAAAAGATTTTGTCCATGTTTTATGGTTGAAGAAGTTGATGGGAAACCAAGAAGCGTTGAAGATAGAATCTGTCCATGTACGCCTGCAATTGAGCATGAGATTCCCGAAGAAGGTGTTTGCCACTGTCAAATCTTCTGTACTCCAGAATTTGCTGCTAAAAAAAGAATGGAAATGGGTCTCGAAGAAGTTGTTCACCAACACTCTCGCGGCCTTACGAAAGAGGAGTGTGAACTTCTTGTCAACAATAGTGAAGTGGATTCAGATGAACTTGTTTCTCTTTTAGAAGCACGTGAACTTGGGATGGTTAAATTTACACTTGTTGATGTTCGTGAACATATGGAATGGCAAATGGGTCATATCGGCGGTGCAGATAAACTTATCCCAACAAGTAGTTTTTTCAATACTTTGAATGAATCACAACTTGAAAAAGATGAAAACATCATTGTTTACTGTCATGTTGGAAGTAGAAGTGCACATGTGGCAAGAATCTTAAAAGATATGGGTTACACGAAAATCGGCAACCTTACACATGGCATCGTTTCTTACGGCGGAAAAATAGAACGCTAACAAATTAGGATAAAAATGAAAGTATTATTATTAAAAGATGTGAAAGATTTAGGTAAAGCTGGTGAAATCAAAGACGTAAAAGATGGTTACGGACAAAATTTTCTTATCGGTAAAGGTTTTGCACTCCATGCAACTCAAGATGTTTTAGCTAAACATGCAGCGCAGGAAAGAAAGCGTAAAGAGATCGAAGCAAAAGAGGTTGAAGAGCTTAAAGCTCTGGCTTTGAAGCTTGATAAACTTGAGATAGTCATCACTAAAAAAATGGGTCAAAACAAACATCTCTTCGGTGCTGTTACAAAAGATGAGATCGCGCAAGCACTTCTTGAACAACACAATATCGAGATAGATAAAAAACATATAGTGTCAAAAGAAAACATCAAAGCCGTCGGTGAACACGACATCGATTTTAAACTTGGACACGGACTACATGCAACCTTACATGTAGACGTTGTCGGTGAATAATGTTCAGCGTTACAAGCATCCTTGTACGCATAGGTAAAAACAAAGCTGTCATTGATTATGACGGCCAAGTTACCTTTGGAAACATCATTTTAAAAGACAATATTACAGAGGTTAGAATTCTCAACAAAGAGAAAATTCTAGCTATCTCCACAACTCGCGCGTTTAAACGTCATAACATAGATACGGAAAAAGAACTTTTTGTAAAAAACTACCTGTCTCACCAGTTTAGAAAAAATTTTAATAGATATAAGCTTTACCTCTGATGAATTTCGTAGACAAAAATATCATACAATATCATACAATATCAAAGCTAGTTCATAAAAAACCAAGATCTCTCAAGATATATACTTTAAGGAATTATAAATGAATAAATGTGGCTTCGTAGCGCTTATAGGGCGTCCAAATGCAGGTAAAAGTACACTAATGAACTCTATTTTGGGTGAAAAAATAGCAATGGTTTCTCAAAAAGCAAATGCTACAAGAAAACGTTCCAATGCGATTGTCATGCACAAAGATAATCAGATTATTTTCGTGGACACTCCCGGCTTACACCAAAAAGAGAAAATGCTCAACCAATATATGCTTGAAGAAGCATTAAAAGCAATAGGAGATTGTGATCTTATCGTCTATCTCGCACCTGTTACAGATTCAGTTGAACACTATGAAAAATTCTTAGAAATAAATAGCGATAGAAAAAAGCATATTATCGTTCTTAGTAAAATCGATCAAGTAAGTCAAGAGAAACTGTTTAAAAGTATAGAAAGTTACAGTAAATATGCAGATAAATTTGAAGCGTTGATTCCTGTAAGCATTGCAAGAAAAGTTGGACATGAAGACCTTCTCGACACCATCACGAAGTATTTAGATGTTTCTCCTTATCTTTATGATCCTGAAGATATTACAACAGAAATGATACGTGATATCTACAAAGAATTTGTCCGTGAAGCGATCTTTGAAAATGTCAGTGACGAAGTCCCTTATGAGTCAGATGTACTCATCGATAAAATTGATGAAAAAAAAGGGATTGACCATATCAAAGCGACTATTATCCTGTCAAAAGATAGCCAAAAAGGGATTATCATTGGAAGTGGGGGCAATACGATTAAACGTATCGGTAAAGCTGCAAGATTAAAGATCGAGCATCTTTCAGGGAAAAAAGCCTTTTTAGAACTCTTTGTCTCCGTAAAAAAAGGCTGGACAACAGATAAAAAATTCTTAGAAGAGATTGGTTACAAATAAGAAAACTAATCGATGAAACTTTTATAAGGCTTTGCCATCATACGAATTTATCAAAGATTTTATATAAGAAAGTTTTATACATCTAAAGGCAGACTTCACAAATAAAGTACTGTAAGTTGCCAAGTAGTGTAAAAAATCATCAATGACAGTAAAAATGTTACAATAAATAATGATATTTCATTCAATTTAAATAATATCAAAAAATCTTTAAGTTTTATTCCGCTACAATCACTGAATAATGACTTTATATTTTGAAGCTTTATAAGAGGTACAGAGCCAGACAATGGGTCTTTTGATTTATATGTTGGAAATAAAATAAGTTATATTACTACGTCGATGAGAGTTTGATAGACGTCTGGTTGATGACATAAATATTTCTATTATAGCAGATGAAAGAATTTAACATTTGCTTCAGATATTTTTTTTAGATGACGATTTGACTGTACTTAAATCTAAATGGCTAAGGGTGAATGTCACAAGATTTACAGATAAAGTACATAAAGATGAAAATAATTTAAAAATAATTTAAAAATAAACTATAAATCTTTAGATAAAATGCATTGTGTGTGATGATTGTAGTTAATTTTAAGTAGGTGGAAAAATGAATTTAAAGAACCAGCAGAGTTTTACTAGCGTTGTATCTGTTGACCCATATAAGAGAGAATATTTTAAAGGTGTATCGAGCCATCTCGAAAGAGAACTAGACCCTACTTATTCAAAAACTCAATATGTGCTGTCTTATCTTGGTGCAAAAAGTTTTATTAGTTCTCTGATAAGCGTTAGTAAGAATATACCTGAAGACGACTTACCTGACATTATAGACAATAAGGTTTATGAAGATCTTGCTCTTGATATGGCAATATCTTATAAGATAAGCTACATAGAGGCATATAATAACGTTGATGAAGCAAATCGCTTTTTTCATGTTTTTGTTGTAGACCCGCTTACACTAGATGAAGATTTTCAATATGTTGTAGAAGATATAAAATATATAGATCAAATTGTACCTGTTGCACTTTTGTTAAAAACTCTTTATACGAAAGAGATTCTTGATAGTAATAGTGTAGACTGTTTTATATATCTACAAGAAAATGACGCTTTTTTAACTATCTATAGTGACAGTGAATTTATATATACAAAATCTATAAAATTTTCTCTTGTAGAGCTTCATCAACGCTTTTGCGAACTACTTGGTGAACAAATTTCTCTTCAACTCTTTTCACAACTCTTATCTAGTGAAGGTTTAGCTACTTCAAATAAAGAGTACCAACAGCATCTCATTAAACTCTTTTCTGAAACTTTTGTACATATCAATGATGTTTTGACGTATGTAAAAAGAGCATTTGAAATAGAAAAAATTGACCATATCTATATTGGAAGTGAACTTGGCCAAATTGCTGGACTTGACGAATATTCACAAACATATTTAGCTGTAAAATCAAGTGAATTTGATTTTAATTATGGATACACTACTGAGCAAAATCATTTAAATCAGCTCCATGCATTAATGCATTTATATACGACTATGCCAAGTACGCAAAGATATGAATGTAATTTTTCTATATTTCATAGGCCACCTCCTTTCACAAAAAGAGAAAGTGGTAAGTTTATTTTACTGACTTCTGCTGCATTAGCGATCGGTCTGCTTTATCCTATCGTGAATTGGTCACTTTCTTATGCTGAAACTATTAGATACTCAATGCTAAACAAAGATTATACCGCTATTCATCCTATTAAAATGACACGAGAATCTACTATCAATTTAAAAGAAAAACAAAAATTAGAAGCTGATAATATTAAAAAAGCAGAAGAAAGTGAATACAATAATAAGAAAAATACCCTTATTAAAATTCATGAAGTCAAAGTAAATTATCCTATGAAGGCAAAGCATTTAACATACTTGACTAAAGATCTTAATAAATTCTCAGTTATGCTGACAAACATTGCCTATGACGAAAATGAAAGCAATAAAACGTTTGTCTTTTCACTTAGTTCAACAAGTGATAAAAAGATCACGGAACTTCTTGAGTATTTAACGAAAACAAAGACTAGTACATATAAATTTTCTCTAGAGCATATTGACTTTGATGAAAAAGAGAAAAGTTATATTAGTGAATTGAAGGTAAAATTATTATGAAAACAAGTATCGAAGACTACCTTTATAAAATAGACCATATAATGGGTCAAAAATCTAAAAAAGATTTGTACCTTATTTATGTCATGATATTTTGCTCTATTCTTGGAATGTCATATAGCACGCTATTTGATCCATCCAAAAAAGCATTTGATGATGAGCATGCTAAAGCGGAGCAAATGCAGGTGACCCTCAATGTAGATAAAAATTATCTCATTGCAAACCCTGAAACAAAAATTGTTCAAATTGATCAAGACATCAAATCTTTACAAGATCAATATGCAATGTTCAAAGATGATAACAAATACATTATAGAACAGATAGAAAAGATATCTTCCTTATACTATAATGAAAAAGTTTGGGGACAGTATCTCAATTCGATCTCTCAAAATGCAAAAAAGTATAATCTTAAAGTACTAAATTTCAGTAACTCTTATGAAACTAACAGTTCTGGATTCGGACATGTATTAGATATTCATGTAAAAGTAGATGGGAGTTATAAAAACACTTTAAAATTTATCAACTCAATAGAACAAAGCTTTTTAGTTGTAGATTTACATGATTTTACTATTAAAGCAGATAAAAAATTATATACAGATCTAAATATATCAGTATGGGGGATTAACTAAGATGAAAACTATAATCTCAATACTTGGTTTAGTGGCTATCACTTCAGTTGTTTTTGCTGATGTGACACCAATGGATATAAATCAAGCACATACCAGTGAACTTGGTTGGGTTGATGAACAGATAAAAGCTATTATTCCTTCAAGAATAGGAATATCTGACCAAGAAATAAATTCACTCTCTGAACCATTCAAATTTAAGCGTGACATAAATGCAAGTGCAAGTGATCTTAGTAAATATTTTTCTCTAAAATCACATGGAGTTGCTATAGCGATACCAAAACCACCATTAACTGTTACTCTAATAATAAATAAAAAAGCGTTTATTAGTGGAAAATGGTATCAGGTTGGCGATGCAGTAGATGGTTACACTGTAAAATCTGTTGAAAGTACGTCTGTAACACTTGCTAATAAAAAAGGCATAAAAGTGTTATCAATCAAATCTGATAATTCAAATCTAAAAATTAAAACCAAGTAGGGACAATAATATGAAAACACAATATCAAAATATATTAAAAACTTCAGTTGTAAGTACGGTGGCAGCGCTTATGTTATCTACTTCTGCTTGGGCAGATTGCACGTATGAGTTATTTAATATAGGCTCAGCAAAGGGTACAAAAATTGCAGATTTTATTGATCAACTAAGTGATGAGTGTGAATTTAGTGTTGTTGTCACTGATTCTCAGGCCGAACAAATACTTAACTCTGCACTCAATAAAACGCATATTAAGAATCTTACAATTAATGAAGTGCTTGACTTAATCTTGTCGCAGAACAATCTCAGCTATACTCTTGAAAACAATACGTTAAGAATATCTTATTTAGAGACTAAAGTTTTTAATATCGATTATATTCTTTCACAAAGAAAAGGAGTTGGCAGTACTGATGTCACTTTAAGTTCTACATCTAATGCTGCAACGAGTAGCACTGGTACAACTGGTGGCACTGGCTCAACAGGTGGTTCAACAGGCACTGGAGCATCTCCTTCTAGTGCAAATTCTGGGATTAAAATTGAATCAACTGATGAAGTTGTATTCTGGTCACAACTCGATACGGAACTTGGAAGTATTTTAAATAGACCGGAAGACAAATATATCGCAAAAGCACCAGTGATCAATAAAAATGCAGGACTAATAACAGTAACGGGAACAAAAGAACAAGTAGATAGACTAGATAGTTATATTAAAAAACTTCAAGAAAAAGTTAAACTTCAAGTTCTTATGGATGTTCAGATTTTAACTGTTACAATGAGTAAATCAAAAAGTACTGGCATAGATTGGTCACAACTTTATAAGTTACAAAATGGCACATTAGGATTAAGTTATGTAAGTAAAAGTAATGTCATAGATGGAACATTTTCTGGTCAAAGCTCAAGTATAACAACTATAGGAGATCAAGCTAAAAATGCTGCAAATTTATTGTCAATAAAGGTTGGAGGTAGTTTAGATCAGGTTATCAAGTTCTTAAAAACGCAGGGAAATGTAAGTTCTATCTCAAATCCAAAAGTATTAACACTCAACAACCAACCAGCACTAGTGACTGCTGGAACAGAGTACTTTTATACAATTAAACAATCTACGAGTACTACGGGCACTGCAACAACAACTGCACAAAACGATATCATAAGTTCTGTTTTTGCCGGAGTACTTTTAGATATTACGCCTGAAATTTCAGACAATGATATGATTACACTCAAAATAAATCCATCTCTGTCTGAAACAACAACGGATATGTCAGCAACAACGTCGGCTACGAGAACAACTCCACCCGATTTAAATAGAAGACAACTTTCCTCTGTAGTAACGGTAAAAGATGGCAATAGAATTATTTTAGGCGGTCTTATCCAAACAACTACTAGTAAAACAGGTAACAAAATTCCTCTACTTGGAGATATTCCAGGTCTTAGCTACCTCTTTGGACGTGACGAGGATTCTAAGCAGATTCAAGAGCTTGTTATTGTTATAGAACCACACATTATACGTACGGGTAAATCAAATCCTTCACTATCTGATTTGGGATATGAAGGTATAAGTGATAGTATACTCAAACACGGCGCCACTTCTGATCAAATAGATAAAGACAATGAAACTGCACAAAAAAAGAATAAAGCGGGGGATAATGAGTAATCACATAAGTATTTATGAAAAACCTAAAATGGTTTTTCTTGATACTGTGGATGTAAAGAATTACGTTCACATGGATCGCTCTTCTGCAATTTACCAGTCACTCAAAGAAACTATTCAAAAACCTTTAAAAATGATTCTCTTATTTGGAAGACCCGGAACAGGTAAGAGCATGCTTCTTTCAAAGCTCTATAATGATCTCTCAAAAAAACAAAAAATCCATCTTTATAGCACGCCGCTAATAGATGAGAATGAGTTTTTTAAATCTTTAGCAGCTGATCTTTTTAATGTAAGGTATAATGGAGAACTCAATCTTACCCAATTTACTAAGATAGCAAAAAACTATCTTTCTACGGAAGTTCCACTTATTCTACTTGATGAAGCGCAACTTTATCCTCCTGAACTTATGGAAAAAATACGATTGCTCTCTGATTCTAGGATCGTCAAATTTGTTATCGTCTTACATAAAACAGAAAAAGAAGATCTCATTGCAAAAGAGCATTTTCAAACAAGAATATGGGAAAGTATTGAACTTGAAAATGCAAAGAGTAGTGAAGTAAAAGCTTATATACAAAAGAAATTGATGAAAGAGAACTGTTTTGATATTGCAAATATGTTTACTGACAGTAGTGCGAACCTTATACATAAAATAACGAATGGTAATTATAGAGATACGAATAAACTTCTACACTCTGTATTCGAAATTTATGAATGGTATGAAATAAATCAGCCATATAAGCTTGATAAGACGATGATATCAAACAAGATAGTTGAAATGGCTGGAATTTCAACAGGACTTTTACATGCTTAATGTTCAGGAACTTGAAAGAAAATGGATAAGATATAAGATAAAATCTTATAGTTTTGTGATTCTTTTATCTACTCTCTTTGTTATATTAATTTTGATTACAATTGTTTTTTATCCTACTGTTTTACATGTAAATGATAAAAATGGAACACTCGTAACTCTTGATGATAATAAAACTACGGATGTAAATACCACTCTAAAAACAGCAGAAACTAATATTACTGAGACTAATCTCTCTGATAATAAATTAGTACTACACCCTTCACTCAGCTTTGTTGATAATATGGGTAATTCTGTCAATACTTATTATAATGACAATCTAAAAAGCATTCCTGAAACCAAAATAGAAGATGTTGTAGAACCTACAGTAAAACATATTCCAGAAAAAAAAGTTGTACTTGTAAAAGAACCACCCTTTCCTCTTTTAACGACAGATAATAGTAATGTGAACGCACCTATTAAAGAGGTTAAAGCTAAAAAAATTGAAATTGAAGTTCATAGTGCTGATGAGGATTTACAAGATGTTATCAAGAGATTTAAAAAGACAAATAATCCTACCCTTGGTCTTTTTCTTGCTAAAAGATATTATGATATGAAACAATATAACCTTGCTTACAACTATGCACTTCTAACAAATCAGATAGATAGTAAAATTGATATGAGTTGGATAATTTTCACCAAATCCCTTGTAAAAATTGGGCAAAAAGACAAGGCTATAAATACTCTTAAAACATATATAAAAGATTCTAATTCCAAACAGGCTATAACACTTCTTGATGAAATAGAGTCTGGACGTTTTAAATGAAATTTATTATCGTTTTTTTATCATTAGTCATGTTTTTGCTTGCAAATGAAAGACAAGATATTTTTAGTTTATATCAGCTTAAAGAATATGATAAAGCATGTCAGTTAGGTTTAGTGAATTTGAATAAAAATAGAAAGGATGAAAACTTCGTATCTATCTATGCATTTTCCTGTCTTAATGCAGATTATATTGACAGGTTAAGTGTGCCTATCACCCTTTTGAAAAATACACCGGAATCTCGTTCAAATGCAGCATATTTATCTGTCATCCTTATGCAAAAGAAGCTTTTGGAACATTCTTTAAATGATGAGTATTATCTAAAACCCTTAAAAATTCCAACAACTGATAATGTTCTTTCCAAGGTATTTGATCTTTATTCTAATCTCTCAATACTAAAAAAAATTCCAGTATACGAATTTATTGATCCAAATAATGCTAAAATAAGATATAGACTCTATCTGATCGGGGATAGAAACTCTAACAATATTGTTATTGAAGAGCTTTATGAGTCGGTCTTGGTCAAAAAACATATTTATAGATAAGTTTAGGAAGTAGCAAGTATGGATAGAATAACATTAGATTTATTGACACAAAACCATATTACCCAGAGACAAATTGATAGACTTGTATCCCGTGGAGTACATGAGGATACTGTTTTGTATACACTCATAAAAGTGGGTGCCGTTTCAATTAATTTTGTCAAAAGATTTATAGTGGAGCAGATTAGAACAGGAAAGTATGATCTCCATATTTTAAAGAACTATCCCTTTATTAAAGAATCTGAAATCTTGCAAGATCTTGCAGAAATTTTACATATAGGTTATTTAGATCTAGATTCCATAGATATGGATTATAAACTAGCTGAAAAGGTGCCTCTTAATCAATTAAAAAAATATAATGTCCTCCCAATTTCTCAAGATGAACTCAATATTATTGTGGTTTTTGAAGATCCATTTAACATAGAAGCCCAAGAAGCAATACAGAGAATTTTCCCAAGAAGATTACTTAAAGTTCATCTTGCTACATCAAGACAGATACAAGAATATCTCTTTAAAATTGCTCTTAAAGACAGTGTTAAAGAACTTGTCACAAACATTAGAACTGAACTACGGACCATTGGCAGTATTGAAGAACAGCAAGAAGCATCTTCAATTCTTCAGCTCATCGATGTCATACTCAATGCCTGTATCAAAAGTAGAGCTAGTGATGTACATGTCGAACCAACTGAAAAAAACTGTGTTGTACGTACACGTATTGATGGAAAACTAAGTGAAATTTTCATTTTCGACAAAGATATTTATCCTCCTCTTGCTTCACGTCTCAAACTTTTGGCGAATCTGGATATTGCAGAGAAAAGAAAGCCTCAAGATGGTCGTTTTTCTGCAACCTTAAATGCTAAAGAATTTGATTTTCGTATCTCTACTTTGCCGATACTCTATGGTGAATCTATCGTTATGCGTATATTAGATAAGACTAAAGCGCTCGTAAAACTTGAAGATGCTGGAATGGATACTGTAAGTTATAATAAATTACTACAAGGTTTGTCTTCTCCTTTTGGTATTATTTTGGTCACTGGACCTACCGGTTCAGGAAAGACAACCACACTCTATGGTGCTCTCAATGAACTTCGAAATGTTGAAGACAAAGTAATCACGGTTGAAGATCCTGTTGAGTATAGAATGAATCTTATTCAACAAGTCCAAGTCAACGCACCTGTCGGACTCACTTTTGCAGCAGCTTTGCGATCTATTTTACGTCAAGATCCTGACAAGATAATGATAGGTGAGATCCGTGACCAAGAAACGCTCGAGATTGCAATTAAAGCAGCTTTGACGGGACACCTTGTTATCTCTACACTACATACAAATGACTCTATAAGTGCAATTCCTCGTATGATAGATATGGGCATAGAACCTTACTTGATAAGTGGCGCACTCGTAACCGTTCAAGCACAAAGACTAGTGAGAAAAATTTGTCCAAATTGTAAAACTCCAGCTATAATCCCAGAGTCTTCTATAGAACCATACAGACATATGGTTCCAAAAGATACGATCTTTTATGTTGGTGAAGGCTGTGCGGAGTGTAATGGAACAGGATATATGGGACGTGAGATGATTTGTGAAGTACTTCCTATCTCTGAAAAATTATCAAGTATGATCGCAAAAGGTGCGTCAAAAGAGGATATACACAAACAGGCAGTGACAGAGGGCTTTATAGGTATGTTTGAAAATGGAATGCAAAAAGCCATAAATGGCATAACAACATTCGAAGAGATATTAAGGGCGGCTAAAGGATGACTTATTTTATTGCGACAGTTCTTTCCAAAGGAAAGAAAGAAGATTATGGCTATTATGCGGAAACAAAGAAAGAAGCGCATTACCTTGCAAAAATTAAATTTTCAGGGATCATTATCAAGGTTGCTGAATCAGAACCTCCCTTAGAAGAAAAGTTTAAACAATTTAAAGCAACTTTTACAAAAAATTTTAAAAAGAAAAAGATAAAGCAAGATGCTCTTATCGCATCGACAAGACAACTTGCTGTTATGACAAATGCGGGAATCCCAATAAATGATTCAATAAAAGAGATTGCACGTTCTGCGAGTGATAACAGCTTAAGAGATATTTTTCTCTCTATTGCAGATGATATTAATTCTGGTCATAGTTTATCTCATGCTGTTGGTAATTATCGCTTTGAACTTGGTAATCTAACACTTGCCATGATCGAACTTGGAGAAAAAACGGGAAATGTCGCGGACGCGCTTTATTCACTTTCAAATATGCTTGAAGAGATACGTGCAAACGTTATCAAGTTTAAAAAAGCAATGGCATACCCAAGAAATGTTATGATTGCCATGGCTATCGCATTTACGATTCTTATCTCATATGTTGTGCCAAAATTTAAAGCAATTTTTGAACAACTTCATACAGAACTACCTATACCGACACTCATACTTTTAAAACTTGAATATATATTTAATAACTTTGGACTCTATGTTTTAGCTATTCTTTTTCTCTCTTTTGTAGTTTTTAGATATATGATTAACAACTATAGAAATGTGAGATATAACTTTCACAAATTTTTACTTAAAATCTACCTGATTAAAAATATCATTATGTATGCTACTTTAAGTAGATTTACACTGGTATTTGCCGAATTGATTCGTGCTGGTATTCCTATAGCAGAAGCTTTAGATACAGCTATATCTATGGTTGATAATCTTCCACTTAAAGATAGACTTTCTAGTGTTAGAGCTACTGTAGAAAAAGGTGGAAATCTTCACAACGGACTCAAAGAAACTGAGCTTTTTGAAAATATGATTATTCAGATGGTTTCAGCAGGTGAATCAAGTGGACAACTAGATTCAATGATGCAAAAAGTGGCAGAGTACTATAAGATGAAGTTTGATGCTATTATCGATGGATTGGCAGAATCGATAGAACCGATTATGCTTATCATCATCGCATCTATGGTTCTTTTACTTGCTCTTGGTATCTTCTTGCCTATGTGGAATATGGGTGAAGCAGTTCAGGGTCATTAAAAAATACTTTACATGTAAGGACTAAAACCTTACATGTAAAGTGCCCTTTAGGATAAGCTTATTCTTCTTCCTCTTTTGAACCTTTTTTCACCAATTTTTTATAATTTTCATCCATCTCTATAAGTCCCGCTTCATATAAAAACTGTGAAGCTACAAAGTCTATTTTCTTGATCTTATCATATTTTGCAAAACTAAGATACAACATATCTTTAGCTCTTGTCACAGAAACATAAAAAAGACGACGTTCTTCTTCTATATTGCCACCTCTTGCCATCAGTTTTCTATTAGGAAATCTTCCATCCATAAGATCGATAACATAAACCTCTTTGTATTCCAAACCTTTTGATGCATGTATACTCAAAAGATGCACGCCCTCACCTTGCGTTAAATCCTGCGAGCCTAAAATCATCGCATTTAAAAACCTCTCATGCTCTTTATATGGCTTAGAGAGTTCTTCTAATAGTGCCGCTTTTCTAGCGATTCTCACCTTTGCTTCAGTCTCTTGCTTCTCATCTATAGAACCATCTTTTTGCTGTGCTCTTTTTTGTGCAAGATGAGCGATGATCATCTTATAAAGTTCAGACTCACCCATTTTTTTCACGATGGTACGAGGCTGTTTTATCCCTTTTAAATCGCGAAAGAGTTGATAAAAAAGATGTAAAAAAGTCGCGCCCTCTTTTGTCAGCTTTGGATGTTTTAACACAGCATTTTTTAAAAATTTCTCTTCAAATCCAAGCTTTGCAAAGCGCCCTATTGCACCAAGTTCTAAAAAATCATCAAATAATCCAAGCTGATGATTAAGCGTTCTTTTTTCAAAAGGATTTGAAATAGCGCTATCTGGTGCATAAAGTCCATAAAACATTGAACCGTTTCCAAGAGTTTTAAACGCGGTATAGATCTCTTTTGCCATAGAAGTTCCTACGCCTTTAGCATATTCAAAAAGGTGGATAAAAGCCATCATATCAGACTCATTGACAAGGAGTGTATAAAGATCAAGAAGCACTTTTATCTCTTTTGAATCGAAAAAACTTGTTCCACCCTTACGTCTACATGCAATGCCAAGCTCTTTTAAAGCGACTTCTATCCCATCTGCTGAGGAGTTGTTTCTAAAGATAACAGCAATCTCTTCACGAGCAGTCATAGAATCACGAATAGATGCAGCGATGCCATGATACTGATCGAAAAGTTCATCATACGCTACAAGTTTTGGAGCTTGTGCACTTGGCGCCGTTCTTGTAAATTCCAAAGCTTTTGGATAGATGCGTTCATTATAGGAGATCACTTTGTTTGCAAGGGAAAGGATAGGAACTGTTGAACGATAGTTTTTGTTAAGCGTAAAAACTTTTGCATCATTGAACTTTTTGTCAAAATTTCCTATGATCGAAATATCTGCTCCATTAAAAGCATAAATACTCTGATCATAATCACCAACACAAAAAAGAGAGTCAGGATTCATCGCATCAATCAGCGTCCCTTGCAGGGCATTGGTATCTTGATACTCATCTACTAGAACTTCTTTATATCCAAGATGTTTACTTTTACAAAGATCTCTCATTTTAATAAGAAGGTCATTAAAATTTAAAAAGCCATACTGCACTTTTAGTAACTCAAATTCATCGACAATATCTGCATAAATCATCGCGTAAGTCTCATGTTCACTTTGGTTTTGTTTGATCCATGTTTCAAAATCAAGAGCCATTTCCGTGTTTTGATAAAAAGAGTACAAATCATAAAGATAATTTGCTCCATAAGCAGAGACCTCAGCATCAATATGAGTAAAACTACGCTTATCATGCACACTACGAAAAAGAGTTTTAAGTTCGCGTTGTTGTTTTAAAACAACTTTTCTATCCTCTTTTTTGAGCCATCTGTAGCTCACAGCGTGAAAAGTCCCAGCATCTATCTTTGTGGCAATCTCATTTCCAAAATAAAGTGCAACACGCTCAACCATCTCAGCTGCAGCTTTGTTTGTAAAGGTGAGTAGAAGTATCTCTTGAGGCTTTACATTATGGCTTAAAAGATGGGCGATTCGTCCTACAATAGTGGATGTTTTTCCCGTACCTGCGGAGGCGATAATAAGATTATGTCCAAATTCTGCTGTTGCGGCTGAGAGTTGTTGATCATTGAGGCGTGAAAGAGGCAAGAGATATAATCCTTAATTAAAAAAAGGATTATACCAGATTTATTTATTTGAAAATTATGCGACTTTTTTGAAACTACCAATACTCTCGGCAAGTCCAAAATCAGGATTTTCAGATGCACGGAGGACAACTTGACCCATCAAACCTTTGTCTTTATTGAAAATTAATGGAGCCAAAAAGTTTACTTTTGATTCATCAAGAGGATTTTGAACGACCATAATGTTATAAATCAAAACATTTGAACTTTCATCAATCTCAAGCAAGATTTTTGCCGATTTTGGAAGATCAAATGAATACTCTCTTAAGAGATATGGATTCACCAAAGAAAAAGAGATTGAATCATTATCACCACTTTTAATTGTTGCGAATAATTCATCTATCTGACTAAACTCTACACTCTTGATATCTTCAAATCCCAATATCTCAGTTTTTACTTGATACGTCATACTCTATCCTTCAATTCTATTATTAAAAGTAAAAAGCAAAACCTATTCCAACAATCTCCACCCTTACATGTAAGGATAGTTTCACATCACTTTTGTTATAATCGCGCAATTTAAATCCCCATTTTAAGGTAGTTTTATGTCAGAAAATAAATATGAACCAAGCATAATAGAAGAGAAATTTTATAAAATTTGGGAAAGTAGAAAATATTTCGAAGTAGATGGTAACAAGGCTATTCAACAAGAGGGCAAAAACTTTGCCATTATGATGCCGCCTCCAAATGTTACCGGCCGTTTACATATAGGTCACGCGCTTACCTTTACACTTCAAGATATCATCACCCGCTACAAACGTATGGATGGTTATAAAACACTTTGGCAACCAGGAACCGACCATGCTGGAATTGCTACTCAAAACGTTGTCGAAAAACAGCTCCTTGCTGAGGGAATAACGAAAGAAGAACTTGGACGCGAAAAGTTTTTAGAACGCGTTTGGGCTTGGAAAGAGGAATCCGCTGGAATTATGACAAGTCAGCTTCGCAAGATGGGTGTAAGCCCCGCTTGGGAGCGTGAACGTTTTACGATGGACGCAGGTTTGCAAAAATCTGTAAAAGAAGCTTTTGTGCATCTTTACAATCAAGGCTTCATCATTCGTGGAAACTATATGGTCAACTGGTGTACACATGATGGCGCACTCTCTGACATCGAAGTTGAACATGAAGATCACGATGGAAAGTTTTACCATATTAAATACCCTTTTGCAGATGGAAGCGGATTTGTAGAGGTCGCAACAACAAGACCTGAAACTTATTTTGGAGATACTGCCGTAATGGTGCATCCTGATGATGAGCGTTATAAAGCGCTTGTCGGCAAAAAGATCAAACTTCCATTACTTGAGCGTGAAGTGGCAATCATCGCCGATGAACATGTAGATATGGAGTTTGGAACGGGTGTTGTAAAAGTTACTCCGGCGCATGATCAAAATGACTACGAAGTTGGAAAACGTCATGATTTAGAGTTTATCACTGTATTTGATGAAAAAGGAATTTTAAACGAGTACGCTGGAGAGTTTCAAGGCTTAGAACGTCTTGAAGCGCGTGATATCATCGTAAAACGTCTTGATGAAGAGGGTTTCATGGTCAAGATAGAAGATCATAAACATCAAGTGGGACACTGTTATAGATGTAAAAATATCGTAGAGCCATATATCTCAAGACAGTGGTTTGTGAGAAGTGAAGTCGCACGTAAATCAATTGAGAAAACAAATGCAGGCGAAGCAAAGTTTTTCCCTTCAAACTGGATCAACTCATATAATTCTTGGATGGGTGATCTTCGTGATTGGTGTATCTCTCGTCAGCTTTGGTGGGGACATCAGATTCCTGTCTTTTACTGCGGCGATTGCGACCATGAATGGGCAAGTTTAAAAGAGGAAGAGAATGAGTGTCCAAAATGTGCTTCTAAAAATATCGCTCAAGATCCAGATGTTTTAGATACTTGGTTTAGCTCGGCTCTTTGGCCATTTTCTACTTTAGGCTGGGGAAATGGCGATGTGGAAATGGATAAACTTTTCAAATCTGATGACTTAAAAGATTTTTATCCAAATGCCCTTCTCATCACAGGTTTTGATATTCTTTTCTTCTGGGTTGCAAGAATGATGATGATGGGTGAAAATTTTATGGGTGAACTGCCGTTTCAACATATCTATCTTCATGCACTTGTCCGCGATGAAAATGGACAGAAAATGTCCAAATCAAAAGGCAATGTTATCGATCCTCTTGATATGGTCAATGAATTCAGTGCGGATATATTACGTTTTACTCTTGCCATTTCAGCGGCACAAGGGCGTGATATTAGAATGAGTCCAAAAAAACTTGAACTCAACCGTAACTTTACGAATAAACTTTACAACGCAAGTAAATATCTTCAGATGAATGTAGAAACTTTCCCAGACCTGAACGGTTTTTGTATGGATACTGATCTTGGAAAATATATGGTTTCTCGTCTCAACCAAGCCACAAAAGAGGTTCGCTCAGCTCTTGATGAGTACAAATTCAACGACGCAGCAACGGCGATTTATAGATTCCTTTGGAATGAGTTTTGTGACTGGGGTATTGAGCTTAGCAAAGCGGACAAATCTGCTATTATCGAGCTTGGAGCTATCTTTAAAGAAGCGTTAAAACTTCTTCATCCGTTTATGCCATTTGTTACTGAGTACCTTTATCACGAGCTTTCAGGGACGTCTCTTGAGTCAAGTGAATCTATTATGATTATGCCATATCCTACAAAAACGAGAAAACGTGAAAAAGAAGAGGCAAAATTCGAGATTATCATGGATGCCATTGTTTCCATTAGACGTGCGAAAGTTTTAGTCGATCTTGCAAACCAAAAAATAGAAAAAGCGTATGTAAAAATCGACAATATCGATGAAGATGCAAAAACGATGATGATACCTTTCATTGCAAGACTTGCAAAAGTCGAAGTCGTCGAATTTACGGACACTAAAATTGAAAACTCTGTGAGCGACATTGCCGATACCTGTGAGACATTTATCCCGACTGATT
>JBBRBK010000028.1:0-23403 GCA_038205935.1 Campylobacterales bacterium | reverse complement strand
CGGACTTCCTCCCGCGGGGCTTTGGCTCGGCGAGCGTGGCCGCGCCGGAGGAGGCGGTGTTGAGATCGGGGTTGGCGATGGGGCTCTCCGAGCCGGTGGTCTCTTCCATGATGCGGGATGACCCATAAATCTTTTTGTCTATAAAGTGTTGTGTACTCTCCCTCATAAAATCCACAAATCCCATCAAGAGGTGCTTTAAATGCAGGCATAAGACTTCTATCTCGACTTTTTTCAAGATCTAAACCGATGAGAAAATCTTTTGGAGCTGCGATGAAATCAACGAAACTATCATTGACTTCTTGAATGATGAGGTTTGTATCATAAAACAATATTCCTATAGGAACGCTCTTAAAGATCGCTTTAAACTTCTGTTCAGATTCTAAAAACTCCTCTCTTTTTTGTTCAAACATCAAATGTGACGTGATAGAATCGAGATAAGTTTGATTGAACTTTTTTGAAACAGTAAGTAAAAGCAGAAGATAAAGTGAAGCAAGTAAGGCTACATCATTATGTATTTCAGTTCTTTGCAAAAGGAGTTCTATAATAAGAGGAACTATGAGAATGATTAAATAAAATTGAATATTGAGGCGAAAGTGAGCGAGAGTGCTGATGCTGCCGGCACTAAGTCCAGCTAAAATTACAATAAGCACCATTTGATACATATACTCTTGCGGAATAAAAAAAAGAAAGGGAGTGATTCCCCAGCTTAGTGCGGATAAAACAATACCGATAAAAAGAAATTTCTGCCATTTCTCCGTGTCTAAAGTCTTTTTTTGAGCTTGATATTTTAAAACACTTAAGTAACGAAATATAGAAATCAAGAGGATAGAAATTCCCCAAATAATGAGAGTGGTATTATTGGTATGTCCAAAAAAAATATAAAATAAAACAGTGGCATTAGCAAGGGATCCAAGGATGGAGAGTGTTAAATTATTATAAGCCTCACTAAGCTGTTTATGTGTGTACACCAAATATCCTCTGTCGAAGTTTATTATATACGAGGATTATAACAAAACTTTGTTTTATTTTTTTGATATAATCCTTTAGATAAATAGACTATAAAAAAAGAGCAATAATGACAATACAAGAACCTATGACAAAATATGGATATGAAAAACTTCAAGCTGAACTCACTTACCTTAAAATGGTAGAGCGCCCACAAACTGTGAAAGATATAGAAGAGGCCCTAGAACATGGAGACTTGAAAGAAAATGCAGAGTACCACGCTTCAAAAGAGAAACAAAGACTCATTGATGGAAGAATGATCGAGATAGCTGAAATGATTTCAAATGCTCAGATTGTCAATCCAAGTGAGCTTGAACATACACGTGTCAGCTTTGGCTCAACTGTGACTTTAAGTGACATGGGAAATGGCGAAGAGAAAACATATACTATTGTCGGCGGATGTGAAAGCAATCCTGACATTGGCCTGATCTCGTTTAACTCTCCGCTTGCAAAACAACTTTTAGGACGTGAAGAGGGCGATGAAGTGAAAGTCAAACTTCCAAACGGTGTGAAAGAATTCGAGATCGAATCAGTGAAATATCAGGAGATCGTCTTTGAATGTCACTAATGTAGCCATCATAGGAGCAAGCGGATATACAGGTCTTGAGCTTTTAAAGATTTTGATTAATCATCCAAATTTTAAGATCACTTATGTTGCAAACAGCGAAGGAAATATGACTTTAGCCGAGCTGCATCCATCGCTTTGTGGTGTGTATGAATGTGATGTTCAAAAAGCAGATATTGATGAGGTGGCAAAAGTGAGCGAGCTCGTCTTTTTAGCACTTCCTCATAAAACTGCAATGGCGTATGTAAAACCTCTTTTAGAAAAAGGTCTCAAAGTCGTCGATCTCTCGGCTGACTATAGACTTGAACTTGATGTGTATGAAAAACATTATTGCCAACATTCAGATAAAGAAAACCTGACTCTCGCGGTTTATGGCTTGCCTGAACTCTTTCGTGAAAAGATAAAAAGTGCAAAACTCATTGCAAATCCTGGATGCTATCCGACAAGCGTCATTCTTGGTGCATTACCATTTATGAAGTATAAAAAAGAGCATTCACCTTTCATCGTCGATGCAAAAAGCGGTGTAAGTGGAGCGGGGAAAAAACTCAGTGACGTGACCCATTTTGTCAATGTTAACGATAACTTTTTTGCGTACAATCCACTGGGTCATCGCCACGCGCCAGAGATCGCTGAGAAACTTGGTATTGATTTTTCAGAGGTGAGTTTTGTGCCTCATTTGGTTCCTGCTACAAGGGGAATGATTTCATCTATTTATATACAAGTTAGCGGAGATTTTGATCCTATTGCTGTATTAAAAGAGTATTACAAAGATGAAAGATTTGTACGTGTGAGAGAAAAACCTGTTGAAATGAAAAGTGTTGCAGGAACGCATTTTTGCGATATTTTTGCAAAACGTAATGGAGATACGCTTTTTATCTCATCAGCAATTGACAATCTTTTAAAAGGTGCATCTTCAGCAGCCGTTGCAAATGCAAACTTAATGATGGGATATGATGAATATACGGCTTTGCCAGCCATAGCGTATGTCCCATAATTTTCTTCTCAAAGAGGGAGCATTTGTCATCTCAGATGCTCACTATTCGCCGTATCGCCCTGAACTAAAAGCTCTTTTAGAAGAGATAGATTCAGGTGTTTTAAAACCCTCACAACTTATCTTGATGGGTGATATCTTTGATACTCTTTTTGGGCCAATTCCTTATACCTTACATGGTAACCAAGCAATGATAGATCTTCTAAACTCTATAGCACAGAAAATAGAAGTGATTTATCTTGAAGGGAATCACGATTTTTGTTTGGAAGGTGTATTTGAAAATATTAAGATTTATCCACTTGCCTCTCAGCCTCTTACATGTAAGTATAATGAAAAAACTGTTTTGCTCGCACATGGCGATTTTGGCGAGGACTTGGGTTATAAAATATACACTTCTTTGATACGAAATGGGTTTATACTTACTTGTTTGAAATATATTGACCTTTTTGGAAATCATTTTATACTAAAAAAGCTCGATACTTATCTTCAAAAAAAAGAAGATTGTAATAATTTTGAAGGTTTTAAAACATATATTACAGCTCGTTTAAATAAAAGATTTTCTAATAGTTGTGATTATTTTATAGAGGGACATTTTCATCAAAATAAGAGCTTTATCGTGGATGATTTTACCTATATTAATTTGGCTGCTTTTGCTTGTAATCAAAGATACTTTATTGTACAATCCCCGCAAGAAGAGCTATTATTAGAGGTTGATGCTTCTAAGGAGTCAGGTGAATGAAAGAAGAAGCAACATTAAAAGTTGGCAGTAATGAGATGGAGCTTGTAGACTTTCGTATCTTCAAACAAGAAGATGATGAAATGTATGAGGGAATTTACGGTGTCAATGTGGCTAAAGTTCGGGAAATTATTCGTGTTCCCTCTTTAACAGAACTTCCGGGAGTACCGGAATTTATAGAAGGTATTTTTGATCTTCGAGGCGTTGTCATTCCTGTTGTTAATCTAGCTAGCTGGATGGGTATTAATGTTCCTGAGGATGCTGGGAAAAATGCGCGTGTCATTATTGCTGAATTTAACAATGTTCTTATTGGCTTTATTGTCCATGAGGCGAGACGTATTCGCCGTATAAACTGGAAAGATATCGAGCCTGCTTCTTTTGTTTCGGGTGGAGATGGATTTGATGGTAGTAAGATAACGGGAGTGACACGTATCGAAGATGATGCGGTACTTTTGATTCTCGACTTGGAAGCTGTTGTTCAAGATTTGGGACTTTATAAACCAAATACTGGAAATATCCCTCAAGATCTTGATACTTTCACAGGGCTTGTCTTGTTACTTGATGACAGCTCAACAGCTAGAAAGATCGTAAAAGATGCTCTGGAAAAGATGGGCTTTGATGTTGTAGAAGCAAGTGATGGACAAGATGGGCTTGAAAAACTCGATGATATCTATGCGATGTATGAAGAGGGGATAGCAAATCATCTCAAACTCATTATCTCAGATATTGAGATGCCTTTGATGGATGGTTTTCACTTTGCAGCAAATGTTAAAGAGGATGGAAGATATAAAAATATTCCGATAGTTTTTAACTCATCAATCAGTGACCATTTTAGTGAAATGCGTGGTTTAGATGCTGGTGCTGAAGCTTACTTGGTTAAGTTTGACGCTAATTTGTTTTATGGCGAAGTCGCACGCGTTGTTCGTGCACATATGAAGTAGGAGAGTAGTTTATGGATGAATTTCAAGAGATATTACAAGATTTTTTAATTGAATCTTTCGAGCTTTTAGAACAATTAGATCAGGACCTTGTGGAGTTGGAGACAAATCCTCATGATTTAGAACTTCTCAATCGTATTTTTCGTGTAGCTCACACAGTAAAAGGTGCTTCGTCATTTTTAAACTTTGATGTGCTTACGCATCTTACTCACCATATGGAAGATATCTTAAATAAAGCAAGACATGGTGATTTATTACTCTCTCCTGATGTTATGGATGTGGTCTTAGAGTCTATTGATCTCATGAAAGAACTTTTAAATACGATCCGTGATACGGGTGCAGATGCAGGTGTAGATGTTTCTATGTGCGTTGTGAGACTCGATGCAAAATCAAATGGTACTTCGGTAGAAGAAATTCCAAAAGAAGAAAGTATAGAAGAAGAAACAGAGGAAGAAGAGTTAGAAGAATCTCTTGAGGAAGAGGAACCTGATTATGACAATATGAGTGATGATGAGGTTGAAGCTGAGATAGAGAGACTTCTAGCACAAAGACAAGTAGAAGATCAGAAAAAAAGAAAAGCAAAACAAGCCGCAGGCGAAGCCGTTCCACAGATGCCACAAGGCGATGAAGAAGAGCCAAAAGAAGTTCATGCTCCGCAAGCAAACGCAGTAGTGGCAAAACCACCAATGCCTCCAAGAAAACAGGTTGAAGAGCACGCTGAAGACGCTAAAGCGGCAGCTCCTGCAAAAGGTAATGCAACGACAGTCGAACAAACGATTCGTGTTGATGTCAAAAGGCTTGACCATCTTATGAACCTTATTGGTGAGCTTGTACTTGCAAAAAATCGTCTTATTAAGATCAACGTAGATGTTGAAGAGCGTTATGAGGGCGAAGAATTTTTAGAAGAACTCAACCAAGTTGTTTCTATCGTTTCTTTGGTTACAACTGATCTTCAAATCGCAGTTATGAAGACAAGAATGCTTCCGATTGGAAAGGTTTTCAATAAATTTCCACGTATGATTCGTGACCTTTCACGTGAGTTAAATAAAAAGATAGATTTAGAGATTTTTGGTGAAGAAACTGAACTTGATAAGTCGATTGTTGAAGAGATTGGCGATCCGCTAGTTCACATCATCCGTAACTCTTGTGACCATGGGATTGAGTCTATTACTGATCGTATTGCCCTTGGTAAATCTGAAACAGGTACTATCATTTTAAAAGCATACAATGAGGGTAATCATATCGTTGTACAAATTGATGATGATGGAAAAGGCCTTGATCCTGTTATGCTGAAAAATAAATCTCTTGAAAAAGGGGTTATTACAGAAAAAGAAGCTGAAGCAATGACTGATAAGGAAGCTTTTGCACTTATCTTTAGACCAGGTTTCTCAACAGCTGCACAAGTCACAAGCGTATCTGGACGTGGTGTTGGCATGGACGTTGTTAAAACAAATATCGAAAAACTCAATGGTATCATCGATATCGACAGTGAAGTTGGACGTGGAACTTCGATTAAATTGAAGATTCCTTTGACACTTGCTATTATTCAAGCACTTCTAGTTGGTGTGCAAGAGGAGTATTATGCTATTCCACTAGCGTCTGTTTTGGAAACTGTGCGTATCTCTAAAGATGAGATTTACACGGTGGATAACCGCTCTGTTATGAGACTGAGAAATGATGTTCTTTCACTTGTGCATATTGGCGATATTTTTGAAGTTGAGCGTATCATAGATGCCGCTGAACACGCGTATGTTGTTGTTCTTGGTCTTGCAGAGAGTAAACTTGGACTCATCGTCGATTCACTTGTAGGGCAAGAAGAGATAGTTATTAAATCTCTTGGAGAATACCTCAAAGGGATGGAAGGAATTGCGGGAGCTACCATTCGTGGAGATGGCGGTGTGACTCTTATTGTCGATGTTGCTGCACTTATGCAGATGGCAAAAGGGGTCAAAGCAAAACCAATGATCGAGTCAAAATCAGCGGCTGCATCCAAAGAAAAAACAAAAGCGAGTGATTATAATGTCATGATCGTTGATGATTCAAAAACAGATAGAACGATTATGAGAAAAGCTTTAGAACCAATGGGTATAACTCTTACTGAAGCCGTAGATGGTCAAGAAGCGTTAAATATCTTAAAACAGGGTGATACACATTTTGATGCGATGCTTATAGATATTGAGATGCCAAGGATGGATGGTTATACTCTAGCCGGCGAGATCAAAAAATACAATAAATATAAAAACCTTCCTCTTATCGCAGTGACTTCACGTACAAGTAAATCTGATCGTATGCGAGGCGTTGAGTCTGGAATGGTAGAATATATCACGAAACCTTACTCATCTGATTATCTAGCAAGTGTAGTACAAAGAAATATCAAGTTTAAAGCGGAGTTGGCATAATGAGTGATAAACTACAAAATATTATCAGTAAACAGAGTGAACAGCAAAGTCGTGGCGCTGTAAGTCAGTTAGAAGATGCTGTTCAATTAGTTGGATTTATTATAGGCGATGAAGAGTACAGTGTGCCTATATTAAATATTCAAGAAATCATTAAGCCTATTTCTTGGACAAGAGTTCCTCAAACACCTGCATATGTGCTTGGTGTTTTTAACCTTCGCGGTTCTGTAATACCTCTTATAGATTTGAGATTAAAATTCGGACTCCAAACAAAAAAACATACAGATGAAACTCGTTTTATCGTTATGAAAGATGGAAATGAGGTTGCTGGATTTGTTATAGACCGTCTGACTGAAGCACTTCGTATCAGAAAATCAGATATCGGACCAGCGCCTGATACGATGCAAGATAGCGAAACTATGATCGATGGTGTTGGAAAACAATCAGATAGAATCATCACCATACTCAAAGTCAATAAACTACTCGAGAGAGATTTTTAAAAACTTTCGTATGCTATCTAATAAAAAATTATTCTTTACATCTTCTTTTACTAACAATCGGTTAGACTTTAGTCTCGCCGGTGAAATAAATCTCTATACTCTTGTGAGCTTTCAAAAAGAGCTTGAGTCAAAACTTAGAAATGAAACTGAACTCTCTTTAAATTTTGATGATATTACTTCTATAGATACGGCAGGTGCAATCTATATCAATAATTTAGAACAATCTTTTCGCGAAAATAAACTTGCTTTTTCTCTTACATGTAAGAATGAGCAAGTTATAAACACACTTAAATCAGTACATGTGATGCATCTGGATTTAGACAAGTTTACTTATAAAAAACCTTCATTTATTGATAACCTTGGTGAAGATATTGTTTTGAGAATGAAGAAATTTGTTGAATTTCTCTCTTTTTTTGGACAGATCTCTTATGGATTTTTTTATCTTTTTAAACATTTTAAATCACTTCGTTATAAAGAGATTTTGTTTGAGATTAATGAAAATGCTATCAAAGCATTTGCTATTGTTGCGCTGACGAGTTTTCTTGTCGGTGTGGTCATGGCATATCAATCCTCTGTACAGTTAAAAATTTATGGTGCAAATATTTTTATAGTTGATATGCTTGGAATTTCTATATTTCGAGAGCTCTCTCCCTTGCTGACTGCGATTGTTATTGCCGGACGCAGTGGTTCCTCTTTTACGGCTCAAATAGGTGCTATGAAGATAACCGAAGAACTCGATGCTATGCGCACTATGGGTTTTGATCCTATTGCATTTTTAGTGATTCCTCGTATTATTGCCCTTATGTTGATGATGCCCTTATTGATCTTTGTTTCAGATATTACTGGACTTCTTGGCGGTATGCTTGTCGCAAAACTTGATCTTGGTATCTCGGTTTCACTTTTCTTAGATCGTTTAAATGAAGTTGTTGCGGCAAAACATTTTTTTGTAGGTATCGCCAAAGGGCCATTTTTTGCCTTTTTAATCGCTTCTATCGGAATTTTTAGAGGTTTGATGGTCAAAGATGATACGCAAAGCATCGGTATCAATACAACTAAAAGCGTTGTTGAATCTATCTTTGCAGTCATTGTTTGTGACGCAGTTTTTTCTATCATCTTTACGAATTTGGGTATCTAAATGAAAAAAGCTATCGAAGTAAAAGATCTTTATACACAGTTTGGTTCAAATATCGTCCATGCAGGACTTAATTTTCATATCAATGAAGGCGAGATCTTTGGGATTCTTGGACCGAGTGGATGTGGAAAGAGTACGGTTTTGCGAGAGATGGTGATGCTCCAAGAGCTTAGTGGCGGTTCTATAGAAATCTTTGGCAAAGATGTGGCAAATATTTCTTATGATGATGCACAAAACTTGAGAAAAAACTGGGGAGTTTTATTTCAAGGCGGTGCACTTTTTTCTTCTTTGACTTTGTATGAAAATATAGCGCTGTCTCTACAAGAATATACAAAACTGGATAAAAAACTTATCTCAGAAATTGTGGCATATAAGATAGACATTGTAGGTTTGAAACCAGATGATGCATATCTCTATCCTTCGCAAATAAGTGGTGGAATGAAGAAAAAAGCGGCTTTGGCTCGCGCTTTGTCACTTGACCCTAAACTATTATTTTTGGATGAACCGACATCAGGACTTGATCCGATTTCCGCTCGTGAATTCGATAAACTTATCCTAAAACTGCGAGATTTATTGGGTTTGACTGTTGTCATGGTTTCACATGATTTAAAATCGATTTATGATACACTTGACCGCGCCGCTGTCATTGATAACAAAGTCATCGTAGCACAGGGAAAATTAGATGATATCATTGCGATGGATAATACGTTTATACAAACATTTTTTAAGGCAGATACATGAATAATAAAGTCAATTTTACTTTTATAGGCTCGGTTGTTTTAGCCATACTTATTGCTATGATATTTTCTATTTATTGGCTGATGAAACCCTCAGATTCTAGTAAACAAAGAGAATATCTTATCTATTTCAATGAGTCTGTTTCAGGATTGAATATAAACTCTCCGGTTAAGTATCGCGGTGTTAGTGTAGGAAAAGTTGAAGAGATAAAGATAAGCAGTAAAAATACTCAGGAGATAGAGGTTTTAATCTCCATCTTGGCTACGACTCCGGTGAAAGAATCAACGACGGCAACGCTTAATGCACAAGGAATTACAGGACTTGTTTTCATTGATCTTTCTTTAGGCGATGTAAATTCCAAAGATCTGGTTAAAAATGAAGAGGAAAAATATCCGATTATACGTTCAAAACCATCACTTTTTCAAAGATTTGAGAACTCTGTTGAAAAAGTGACAGAGAAGCTTTCAGGAACACTCGATGGAACAAATACGCTTTTAAAAGAAGAAAATCAAAAAAATATGACGATGACTCTTGCCGAGTCTCATGAGTTTATGACTAGACTTAACACTCTTCTTGATGATAAAAGCATAGAACATCTCCACAGCACGATGGAGCATCTTGACAGTATAACAACAAAGTTAGACACACAAACACTTCCTAAAATAGATCAATTAGCAGACAAAAGCGGTCATTTTGCGGATACTGTTGCTGCATCGATGATTTCAGTGGCAAGTAGTTATAAGGTGATTCAAGGCTCTATGGCTGAGTTTAAACGTGCTATCAATGATGGAGAGTTTAATCTAAAAGATATCACGAAAGGCACAGTGACAAATCTTAACAGTTCGCTCGGTGCTTTGCAAGATGTGATGATAGAGATGGATAGCATCTTAAAAAAATATGAAACAAGTCCAAGTGATATGCTGTTCAAAAAGCAAGAGATTAAAAAAGGTCCGGGAGAAAAATGATGAAGAAAATATTTTTATATAGTTTGGTCGTGTTCATAATATCTGGATGTTCTTTACAGACAAAAGTTCCCGCAAGCATGCAGTACAGATTGCAAGTTGCATCGGTTGTGCAAGATTACAATGCCCCGTCTTGCAAAAATGATGTGTTACAATTGAAAAATATTGTGAGTTATGATCCGATTATGGGACGATCTATCTACTACCAAAGAGGAGATTTGAATGTTGAAAGTTATGCTCTTTCAAACTGGGAAGCAGCACCATACAAAATATTAGAATTATCACTTGTTAGCAGTGTGCGGGAGTCAAATATATTTAAAGATGTACTACTAGCAAAATCATCTGCAAAGCCAGATTATGTCCTTGAATACAGTGTTGGAGAGTTTATTCAGCATTTTAGTGAAGATATGAAAAGCTCGTATGTAACAGTCAAAATCCATTTTGCACTTCTTGAAAACGACAATTCAAAACTTCTTTACTCTACGACTATAGAAAAAAAAGTTCCTTCCTCTTCGCTCGATGCAAATGGAGGAGTAAAAGCACTTCAATCAGCACTCAATGATGCTATGAAACAAACGAATGCTTGGCTCAATGATCGTTGTCAAAAAGAGCTTCAATAATGGATGAGCAGATCTACAAAAGCAGACGAGAAGATTTTTTAGTTAAGATGAAAAAAAACAGTGTTGCACTGCTTTTTAGTGCAACTCAAAAAACACGCTCAAATGATACTGAATTTCCTTATAGACAAGATAGCGATTTTTACTATCTCACAGGCTTTAAAGAAGATAACGCTGTTTTGGTTTTACTCAAGGGAGCAAAGTCTGTTAAAGAGATTTTATTTGTTCAAAAAAAAGATAAGACTCTCGAACTTTGGACAGGAAAACGTCTTGGACGAGAGGAAGCTAAAGAGCGTTTTGATGTCGATAAGAGTTATAATTCAAAAAGCTTACACGGTAGGCTAAAAAAGATTTTGCTTGATAAAAAAAGAGTTTATTTGGATCTTTTGAGTGAAGAAAAAGAACTCTTACATGTAAAGGATTTGACAAAAAAGAGTTCAATCAAACTTCTACATGTAAGAGAAATTTCTCAAAAGATGAGAGCGATAAAAACACCCGTAGAGATAGAACTTATCAAAAAAGCTTTGTCTATTACGAAAGAGGCGCACCATAAAGTGATGAGTATGCAAAAGAGTGGACTCTTTGAGTATGAACTCCAAGCAGTGTATGAGTATGAGTTTAAGAAGAATGGCGCCTATAGTGATGCATACACGACCATAATTGCGGGTGGCGATAATGGAAATACTCTGCATTACATCAATAACTCTGATATGCTTAAAGATGGTGATCTAATTTTAATCGACGCGGGATGCGAGTATGAGATGTATGCGAGTGATATCACACGAACTATTCCCGTGAATGGTAAGTTTAGCGCGGCGCAAAAAGAGATTTATGAGCTTGTTTTACAAACTGAACTCAAAGTCATAGAAGCTATCAAAGAGGGCGTCTTACGAACTGATCTTCAGATGATGGCTAGAGAATCTTTGTGTGAGGGAATGGTTGCGCTGGGGATTCTTAAAGGCGATGTCAAAGAACTGATCAAAGAGGAAAAAGACAAACGCTATTTTCCTCATGGCATCGGGCATTGGATGGGCATCGACGTGCATGATCCTTGTCCATATAAAGATAAAAAAGGCAAAGAACTGCCGCTTAAAGCTGGGATGGTGATGACAATAGAACCAGGATTGTATCTGCCACTTGATGATATGGATTTACCGCAAAAATATAGAGGTATAGCAGTGAGAATCGAAGATGATATTTTAGTCACAAGAGAGGGTTATGAAAACCTCTCTTGTGGGATTGCTAAGAGCGTTACCGAGATAGAGCAACTCTATTCTCGAACGTAAGTCCAGCCAGAGAGCGATTTTTCTACGACCTCTTCAAACTGATCTGAAGCGCCAAGAAAATCGATTACATGTAAGGGTATGTGAGGGATAGCATTTTGATCTTGTGTTTTGACTAAAAGCATCGGCATCGCAGAACCTAAAGATGTAGTTGCAAAGCCCACTGGCATAAGTTGGCTCATCACTTCGGCTGAGGCTGTTATCTTATAGTCTTGGCAAAATTTATCAAAAATCATCTCTTTTATATCTTGTGAAAAATGCTCTTGCGTGTTTAAAAATATCGTTACATGTACGGGTGTATTTTTAAAATGATCAGGCGAGGGTGCAGCCATTATGACGTATTCAACGCCTTCAAGGATTGCCTCTATTTCTGGGATTTCTAGATATTGATTTGTTTTAATAGCTTGATGTTCTTGCATAAAAATCTCCTTTTATAAAAGTGATTTTACAACATTTTTAACGCCTTGGTGTACGTTATAGTTTGCGATAGGAAAATCAAGAGATTCATCGAGCATGTTGACATTATATTTTGAGAGATAGGTTCCTAAGACAGAGACATCTATTGCCTTGTAGCTTGAACACTGTGTTTCATTTAAAGATGTTCGAAGTAGTTGTGAACTCTCATTTGATCTCTGGATTGTAAAAGCCAGCATCTTTAAACTCACAAAATCCATCCATTCTAAAAACAGTTCAGGAGTTAAGTTTTCTTGAAATCTTCCTTGTGGATCAAACAAAAGATTTTGTTCTCTCAGGGGAACTAAAATAGAAAGTACCGCTTTAGCAAACGGCATGGCTTTATCTAGCCAAAATGGAGATTCATTTCTACTTTTGAGTGTTATATCGAGCGCTGTTGCGATATCATCCGCTGATTTTGTACTAAATAATTCCAATGTTGCTTGATTCATAAGTTACTGCCTTATCTTTTTGCAGAAATATATCACATTGTTTAAAATTTAATCATAAAAAAATTTTGTATCGGGAATAATAAAGTTATAATAAACCCATTTTAAACTTTTGGAGAAGAGGGATGAAAAAAATAGAAGCGATAATCAAGCCATTTAAGCTTGAAGATGTTAAGGATGCACTAGCAGATATCGGAGTTACGGGTATGACTGTAAGCGAAGTAAAAGGCTATGGTCGTCAAAAAGGACATAGTGAATTGTACCGCGGTGCTGAGTATGTTGTGGATTTTATTCCTAAGATAAAAATGGAGATGATCGTTGCAACTGAACAAGTCGATGCTGTTATTAACACAATTGTCGAAGCCGCGCGTACTGGCAAAATAGGTGATGGTAAAATCTTTGTAAGTGATATAGACAAGATTATCCGTATTCGTACTGGCGAGACAGATAACGAGGCTATATAGGTGGTAGCGGAGCTAGATTTTAAATATATCATAGATACATTTTTTATGCTCTTTTCAATGGTCCTTATCATTTTTATGGTACCGGGATTTGCGATGCTTGAAGCGGGACTTGTGCGTACAAAAAACGTCACGGCAGTTCTTACGACAAACGTGATGATTTACGCGGTCGCTTCTACAGCTTTCTTGCTTGTTGGGTATGAACTTGCATTTGGAACATGGATGAAAAGCGAATACAGTATGTGGGCGGCATTTTTATTTCAAATGGCGTTTGTTGGTAAAACTATCAATATTATTAGTGGTGGTGTGAGCGAACGAGTACGCATGATTCCTCTTGCTATTTTTGCTGTTGTGATGGGCGCTGTGATCTATCCGCTTGCTGTGAATATCAGTTGGGGTGCAAACTTTTTAAAGGGTACTTTTTTAGAATTGCATATGTTTGATCTCGCAGGTTCAACTGTTATTCACTCAACTGGAGGCTGGGCACTTCTTGCGGCGATCTTAATCATAGGTGCTCGGAAAGACAGATACAAAAACGATATGATGAAAGTCATTCCCGCATCAAATATCCCGCTTGTCGTTCTTGGCGGACTTTTGCTTTGGATAGGTTGGTTTGGATTTAATGGTGGTTCTGTAGGTTCAATTTCGAGTAAAGAGATGGCTGACAGTGTTGCACTTACTATTATGAACACTAATACAGCAGGTTTGGCAGGTGCAATTGTGGGCGGTGTCATTATGTATTTTCGCTATAAACTTTTTGATATCACTATGATTTTAAACGGTGCGCTTGGTGGACTTGTGGCCATCACTGCGGGTGCAAATCTGTATGATATCCATACACCTTTACTTATCGGCGCAATCGGTGGTGCTTTAGTTGTTTTTGCTATTCCTTTGTTTGATAAACTCAAACTCGATGATCCCGTCGGTGCGCTTTCAGTTCACTTGGTAAACGGTATTTGGGGAACACTTGCCGTTGGTATTTTTGTCACTAAGGTCTCATTTTTAGATCAGCTCAAAGGTGTGGTAGTTGTAGGTACTTTTGCCTTTGTTGTATCGTATATAGTTATATATAGTATCAATAAATTAATTCCATTTCGTGCTGAAAATGATATGCAGCTTCAAGGTATGGATGTCGTTGAATGTGGTGTCGAAGCTTATCCTGAGTTTAGACGCGCAATGTAATTTAATCAGATTTGACTCTTAACAAAACTGTAACAGTTGCTGCGGTATCATTCTAAGATGATATCCCGCCGCAGCTCCTTTTTTATCTCTCTTGGCGTTCATTTTGTTCTGCTTATCTCTGCCTTATTTTTATATAATTCTATAACACCACAAAAAAAAGAACATAGAATTCCTATTAATCTTTGTCAATGTGTTGCGCAAAGTAGCTGTACATGTAACTCAAAAGAGGAGCCAGAAGTTCAAAAAGTGATTCAAAATCCTCCAAAACAAGAACTTAAAAAACTTCCTCCTGCCAAACAAGTGTCTGAGCTTGTAAAAAAAGAGATAGTTGCTCAAAATATAGTGCAAAAGACAGTTCAAAAAGAGATAGTTCAGCCGAGTTCTAACCCATCAGAGCAAAACAGTGTAGTCGTTGCGCCAACGTCAGAGAAGACCCTTCTGTCAAAACCTGTAGTGCAAGAAACTAAAACTCTTCAAAGTACAGAACCTAAAACACAAGCTCCAAAACCTTCCGTACAAAAACAGTATGTCCAGACAAATCTCTCTGCCATAAGAGCGATGTTACAAGAGAATTTCTATTATCCACTGAGTGCGAGAAAACGAGGGATTCAAGGAGAAGTCGTAGTAAAATTCACGCTTTTAAAAAATAGTGGTATAAAAGATATTATAATTATAAAGAGTTCACCGGGAATACTCGATAGTGCAGCTAGAAAAACCATAGAAGCACTTGATGGCAAGCTACCAGCTCCATCAGAAGATTTGGTTTTAGAACTGCCGATAAATTATAGATTACACTAAGGATAGATATGAAAAAAGTAGTTTTACTCGTAGCTTTTGCTCTTTCGTTATGGGCAAATCAAGCGAGTGTTGCGGCAAGTGAATTGGGATATAGCAACTCATATGCAGAGGGTTTGGCTAAAGCAAAAAAAGAACATAAACTTATAATGTTAGTTTTGGTAAGAGATGGATGTCATTGGTGTAAACGATTTGAAAAAGAGACACTTAAAGATCCTACGATTAAAATGAAACTTGATGGTTTTGTAAAAGTCTTAATTGATAGAAATGATTCGATGCCAGAGTCTTTTCGATCACACTTTTTTCCAACAACGCATTTTATAGATCCAACAACAGAGAAAAGTGTCTGGGATCTTGTAGGATTTAAAGAAGCTTTAGATTTTCAAGAAGATATCAATGCAGCAAAGCTAGAATATAAAGGCAAAGAATAATTTCAATTGATAGGTATCTTCAATCTAAATGTTGCACCGTCATTTTGATTGCGTACGTCAATTTTGCCATCAAGATGATTTTCTATAATCATCTTGCTCATATAAAGACCGATACCGGTGCCATTTTTCCCCTTCGTACTAAAATAGGGTTCAAATATTTTCTCTTTGATCCCATCTGAAACTCCGCCGCCATGGTCTCTTATATTAAGATATATATACTCATCTTCCTCACATAGATCACTATTAATAGTGATCGTGGAATTTGATGGATTGTTGAGTATGGTCGCATCTATCGCGTTATTTATAATATTGATAAGTACTTGAACAAGCTCGTTGGAGTGTGTATTTATGCAAATATCGTCCTTACATGCAAACCTAATATCAATATTTTTTGCCAAAGCTTTTGGGTTGGTAAAGCCAATAGCTCTTGTTATAACTTTACATATACTAATATTTTCTTTTTCTTTATTTGGCTGAAAATAGGTCTGAAAATCATCAATAGTTTCAGAGAGATAGATGATAGTATCTGAAATACTCTCTAATTTTGTCAATACTTCTTGTGGCTCTATCTGTCGTAACATTGAATTTATCTGAAGATTTGAGATCTGGAGTGTAATATTTGAAAGTGGCTGTCTCCATTGATGTGCAATCATACTTATCATCTCGCCCATCGCGGCGTGACGGGATTGCGAGAGGATGATTCTATCTTTTTTTAAAAGCTCATTCACTTTTTGATCTACTTGGATTTCAAGATTGAGATTCATCAAAAGCAGCTCTTTAGTCTTTTGGTTCACTTCATTTTGAAGCAAGTGTGAAAAATTTTCAAGCTCACTATTTTGTTTTTGTATCGTTGTTTCATATTCATCTATTCTATTTCTGTAAAGCTGAGTAATGACAGTTATGATGATAAGAGCAAGAGCTAAATATGAGATCTGATAAAGGGTGTAACTTGTTGGGATAAAAGGCTGAAGGTTAAGTGCAAACATCGTTGTTAAAAATGCACCGATCCAATAGAGACCATGTTTGTCCGTAAAATATAAAAGAACTATTGGATAGGTAAATATCCAGATATGTTTGAGCTCATTTGGAACATGAAAAAGTATAAGTAGGTTAAAAAATATCAAGTATTCCAGACAGAAGATAGTCGTAATAGTCTCAAAATACTCTCTTTTTATTCTAAGTAGAATACTTAAAAATATATTAAAAAAAGCGATTCCAATCTCAAAATATGAGAGTGTGACATCGTTTGAAAAATAGTTATGAAAAGCTCCATAGATAAGAGCAAGAGAGGAAAGTATAAAAGAGATGTTAACCATACTGTAACGATTTTGTATTTTTTGTTCTTCATGTTTAAAGAGAAGTCCGCTTGTTAAAAAATTATTTATATTCATAGTGCCTCTTTATGGAATATAGATTTTATCTAAGAGTTCGTTATATTCGCTTTGTGCGTCACTGTCTAAGGTGATGCCTCCGCCGCTTTTATAAACAAGTTGTCCATTTTGATTTTCGATGAAACGTATCATCACGGCACTTTGTAAATTTACTCCATCAAACACACCAAAGACACCGCTAAAATAGCTTCGCTCATAGTTTTCTATCTGTTGTATCAATTCTACAGTTTTTTTCTTTGGTGTTCCGCTGATACTTCCTGCTGGGAGCAATTTTTTTAAAATGCTAGGAAGATTATTTCTCCAGTTAGATGGAAGCGTTGCACTTATTTTGGAGCTTACATGTAAGAGTTTTTTTTCTCCCGCATTGATAGTTTCTGTGTATCTGAATTTCTCTACATGTACGTCTGTAGCTATGATGCCAAGATCGTTACGCAAAAGATCGACGATCATCACATGTTCTGCCATCTCTTTTTCATCCGCCAAAATTAGCTCTTTAGCATTAGGCAAAGAAGCGTCAATCGTACCTTTCATAGGGAAAGTCGAAATAGTGTTTCCTTCTATCGTGATGAAGCGCTCAGGAGAAAAACAAACAAATTCATCTTTGACTCTGAGCTTAAAAGGCGCGTTTGCCGCGCTAAATATCTCTTTAAAAGTATGTTCGCATGTAAGGGTTGTCGGTGCAGTGAGATTAAAAAGATAAGTATTGCCTGCCTTGATATTTTCTATGACTTTATCAAATTTTTCTTTGTAATTCAAAAACGAAATCGGATATTTTTGAAGGGAAAGAGAATGATTTTTATAAGTAAAATTTTCATTAAAACAAAATTCTATATCATTTTCTTCGAGTTCATCGAGTCTGTAAACATGAAATTTTGAAGCTTGAAAATCGGTAAAAAAGAGAAAAGGTTCTCCCGCAGATGCAAGAGAGTTAAGTTTATCTAGCATTCGTTATCAGTTTTTTCAGTACCGCCATACGGATATTCACACCGTTTGCTACCTGCTCTAAAACTTTACAACGCTCATCAGCCAAAAGTGCATCATCGATGTCGATGTTTCTATGCACAGGTCCAGGATGAAGGACGATGATATTTTTCTCACCTAAAAGCTCTTTGGTCACACAAAAATCACTTGCGTAGTCTTTAAGAGATGCATAGTTTTGTGAAGAGTGGCGCTCTGTTTGCGTGCGAAGACTCATAATGGCGTCCACATTTTCAACCGCTTCTTTAAGCTTATGGGTCGTGTACAAAGAAGTTTTTGGCAAAAATTGCGGCGGAGCGACTAGAATAACTTCCATACCAAAACGAGTAAGGAGCTCAATATTTGAGTTTGCAACACGAGAGTTTTTGATATCTCCGACTATGGCAATACGTTTGCCTTTGACATCTCCAAAATGCTCCTTTAAAGTATAAAGGTCTAAAAGTGCCTGAGTCGGATGCGCGTGAGCGCCGTCTCCAGCGTTAATGATGGCAGCTTTTGTATGGTTTGAGAGTATTTTTGGAACACCTGCATTTTCGTGACGTACGATGATAGCATGCGGACCCATTGCGTCAAGGTTCATCGCCGTATCTACGAGTGTTTCACCTTTTTTTGTAGAGCTTTTTGAGACGTCAAGATGCACCATCTCAGCACCCAGACGTTTTGCCGCGATTTCAAAAGAACTGCGCGTTCTTGTAGAATTCTCAAAGAAAAGCGTAATGATAATCTTGTCTTGTAAAATTTTTTCAAAATGACCATCGCTAAAGTACTTTGCGTCTTCTAAAATGGAGTTTACTTCTTGTGTTGAAAAGTCATCGGTACGGATTAA
The DNA here is from genome assembly GCA_038205935.1 of Campylobacterales bacterium. Lineage (GTDB taxonomy): Bacteria > Campylobacterota > Campylobacteria > Campylobacterales > Sulfurimonadaceae > Hydrocurvibacter. Next base: position 4,574 of record JBBRBK010000028.1, on the reverse strand, counting down.
ATGCTGCATATTATTACTTCTTTAATTTTTTTATAGATTATACAAGAGTTCGCATATCAAATCAATATCATCATCGACTTTTAGCACTTCTTGTGCAGTTTGTTGAAAATATGGAAGCGACACGGTTGCAAAGTTTTCATCCTCTTCTTTGCAATTAAACGCGACTAAATGGCTTACATGTAAGGCTTCCAGCGCCTTCTTACTTAAAAGTGTGTCATTAATACAGCCCAAAGAACAGTGTGTCACTAACAATGCTTTGGCATCAAGCATTTTGATGAGATCTATCATCATCGTATTCTCGTCAATCGGTACATAAAGACCGCCCGCACCTTCGATAAGCACGATATCGCAATTTGCCTCCATCGCTTCAATGGCTTGCATAATCTTTTTTAAATCGAGCGGAGTATTGGAAGAAGCAACATATGGAGCGGCGGCGAGTTCATATGTAATGGGAACGATATCTTCCACTTCAAGTGACCAAAGTTTTGGATTGAGCGATTTTACACACTCTAAAAGTTCCTCTCCATCAGGCGCATAATCTTCTACAACTCCCGTTTCAATAGGCTTGATAACACCAACAGCCAAACCCATTTTAGCAAAGCCGTATAAAAGTTTTTTTGTCGTGTAAGTTTTACCTATGTTGGTATTTGTCGCAGTTATAAATATTCTCTTTTTCATATATCAACTTTTTGTTATAATATCGCAATTTTATACTAGGTTTACTTATGAATCGTTTTGAAAATTTTTGTACACAGTTTGTTCAATCAGTCGGGAAAAAAGAGGGCGCAGTGAGTCCAAGTATCGTAGGTTCTGCTTCTTTTGCTTATGGCGATTGTGAAACAGGCGAGGGGATTTTTGATGGCAGTGTGAAAAAACCTCTTTACTCTCGAATGGGAAATCCTACATCGGCACAATTAGAGGGAATCCTTGCAAATATGGACGGCGGAGTCGGCGCGATCGTGACGAGTTCTGGAATGGCGGCGACTACTTTGGCGTGTATGTCACTTTTAAAAACGGGCGATGAGATTATCAGCATCGGCGGTTTATTTGGCGGAACTTACTCGTTTTTTACCGAAACATTGACACGCTTTGGTATCACGACTTCATTTTTTGACGTTGATGAACTCGAAGCAATCAAAAATGCGATTACAGATAAAACAAAAATCATCTTTTTAGAAAGTGTTGGCAATCCAAATATGCGCCTTCCAGATATCAAGAAAATAGCAAAAATAGCAAATGACGCAGGCGTTGTTTTGATGGTAGATAATACTATCACGCCTCTAAGTGTCGTGCCTCTGGCTCTTGGCGCGGATATTGTCGTGTATTCTACGACAAAGATTATCAGCGGAAATGCGGCGGCGCTTGGTGGTGCTGTAGTTTTTCGTGCAATAAATGAAAATGATGACAAATTTAAGACTGCAAGATATGAAGAGGTGCATAAGTTCATAGAAAAAATGGGCAAAATGGCACTGATTGCCAATGCGAAAAAACGTGCGATGCGTGACTTTGGTATGAGCGCGAGTGCGTATAATAGCTATTTGACTATGCTAGGAATCGAAACACTTCCTCTTCGTATGGATAGAATCGTAGAAAGTGTTGAAAAAATCGTTCGAGGTTTGAATGAAAGAGGCCTACATGTAAACCATCCTTGCCTTGCATCTCATCCTCATCACGAAAGATATTTGAGTGATTTTGTAAATGGTTGTGGCACACTTTTTACTATCGACATGGGAACAAAAGAGAAAGCTTACAAATTTTTAAATAGCTCAAAACTTGCAACTATTACAGCAAATATTGGTGACAGCAGAACTTTGGCTTTACATATGGCTTCAACTATTTATAGAGATTTTGATGCACCAACAAGAGAGTTTCTTGGGATTACCGATGGACTGATTCGTGTGTCTATTGGGCTTGAAAACCCACAAGACATAGTTGATGATTTTTTAAACGCGGCAAAATAGCTAAAGAGTTTAAGCCAAGAAATACAAAAAAATAGGTAAAGTTGATTTTTCGATATTGAAACACTATTTTAGGGACTATTTTGAGTATAAAAACAGAGTATGAGGCAGGCGCGGAGCTCTCCGTTGCTTTGCCCAAAAAATATAAAGTCTTTCTTCTAAATGACGACTACACTTCTATGGATTTCGTGATCGATATACTTATGAATGTCTTTCATAAAAACTACCAACAAGCAGAGATGATTATGCTTGATATCCACAAAAAAGATAAAGGACTTTGCGGAGTTTATAGCTACGAAATAGCTGAAACAAAGATTATGCAAGTTCACAAACTAGCTCGAGAGCAGGGTTTCCCACTTAAAGCAACTATGGAGGAAGAGTAATGATTAGCGCAGAACTTAATTCAATTTTTCAACAATCTCTTACCTATGCCAAAGATCAAAGACATGAGTATCTTACGATCGAGCATGTTTTTTTCGCAATTTTAGGTTCACAAGATGGAATCTCCATCATCAAAGAGTGTGGAGGCGATCCTCATTTGATGCGTGAAGAACTCGCTGAGTACATTCTCACAAGTATGGATAAACTTCCCGAAGAGATCGTAAGTGATCCTTATGAAACAGTTGCGCTCTCACGTCTTATTGACAAAATGATACGCCATATTCAAAGTGCGCAAAAGCAAGAAGCGGAAGTAGGTGACTTGCTTGCGGCAATCTATGAAGAGCCAAATTCATACGCATGTTCATTACTTGAATCTTTTGATATTGAGAGAGTGGATATCTTAGCGGCGATCTCGCATCGTGAAGTCATAGGTTCGAGCGAAGGACAAGAAGAGAGTGCGCTTGAAAAATATACGATTAATCTTCTACAAAAAGCAAGAGATGGCAAGATAGACCCGATAATTGGCAGAGATAATGAGATAGAACGCGTTATCCAAACATTGTGTAGAAGAAAGAAAAACAATCCTTTACTTGTGGGTGAACCAGGAGTTGGTAAAACGGCTATCGCCGAGGGTCTCGCACTTCGTATTAGCGAAGATGATGTTCCAGAGATCATTAAAGACGCGCCTGTTTTTGGGCTTGATCTTGGTGCTTTGCTTGCTGGGACAAAATATAGAGGCGATTTTGAAAAACGTCTTAAAGCTGTCATGGATGAACTAAAATCCACGAAAAATGCGATCCTATTCATCGATGAAATCCATACTATAGTAGGTGCTGGAGCGGTAAATGGCGGCGGTATGGATGCATCAAATCAGCTCAAACCTGCTCTTGCGAGTGGTGAGCTTAAATGTATGGGTGCGACGACGTACGGAGAATTTAGAAACGGTTTTGAAAAAGATAAAGCACTCGCACGCCGTTTTGCGAAAATCGATGTGGAAGAACCTAGCTTAGAAGATAGTTATCTCATCCTCAAAGGTTTAGCTCCAAAATATGAGAAGCACCACGGAGTAAAATACACAGATAAAGCTTTACATGCCGCTGTGGATTTGTCTAAAAAATATATCACTGACCGTTTTCTACCAGATGTGGCGATCGACCTTATGGATGAGGCAGGAGCTTCTTTTCACTTACATAAACGTAAACGTCAAAATGTCACACCTCACGATATAGAGTCTATCATCTCTAAAATAACGGGAATGCCGACTTCTAAAATAGGCGAGGGCGATATAGAAAAACTAGCAACCTTAGAAGCTGATCTTAAAGAGATGGTTATCGGACAAGATGAAGCGGTGAAAAAGGTGAGTGAAGCGGTCAAACGTTCACGCGCAGGACTCACAGGTGAAAACAAACCTATAGCTTCTTTTCTCTTTTCAGGCCCTACGGGTGTTGGTAAAACAGAACTCTCACTCGCTCTTTCAAGTGTTCTAGGTGTGCATTTTGAGCGTTTTGATATGAGTGAATATATGGAGAAACATGCGCTTTCAAGATTGGTTGGCGCACCTCCGGGATATGTGGGATTTGAGCAGGGCGGACTCTTAACTGAGGCCGCGAAAAAGCATCCATATATGGTTTTATTACTCGATGAGATAGAAAAAGCACATCCTGATTTGGTAAATATTTTACTTCAAGTGATGGATAGTGCAACACTTACAGACAATAATGGATTTAAAGCGAACTTCAAAAACGTCATCTTAATTATGACTTCCAACGTCGGAGCGAGTGAGCGCAATGTGATGGGCTTTAATGCAGATAGTTCACTCTCTCGCGGAGAGGCTTTGAAATCGTTTTTTACACCTGAATTTAGAAATCGTTTGGACGGGATTGTAGAATTTAAACCTCTAAAAATGGATATAGTCGAACGCATTGTCAGAAAATTCATCAACAATATAAATAAAGAGCTTGCTAAGAAAAAAATAGCCTTACATGTAAGCGATAAAGCGATAGGTTATATTGCGCATATGGGTTATGACAAAGAGATGGGTGCGCGTCCTTTGGTGCGTTTTATCCAAGAAAATGTCAAAAATCCGCTCACTGATGAGATGCTCTTTGGCAAACTAAAAAATGGCGGCGATGTGACAATTGACTTTGATAAAAAGTTGACATTTGAATATAAAGAGAAATAGCCTTTGCAAATTCCTCGTCTCTCTTATCAACTGATTTTTCCAGATCCAAGAGA
>JBBRBK010000027.1:0-24402 GCA_038205935.1 Campylobacterales bacterium | reverse complement strand
ATTGAAGAAAAAAGAGAGAATAACAATTGAATTACATAGGCTCAAAACTAAAACTATCATCATGGATAGAAGATGAAGTTAAAAAGGTTGTTGGAAATGATTTATCTGACAAAGTGTTTTGTGACATCTTCGCAGGAACGGGAATCGTTGGCAGAAACTTTAAAAAATATGTAAAAAAAGTTATCAGTAATGACTTGGAAAACTACGGCTTTGTGTTAAATAAAAACTATATAGAAAACTCTGTTGAGCTACATGAGAAGCAAAGATATATAGATGAACTCAACGCTTTAGAGTTAAGAGATAATGGCTTTATATATCTCAACTACTGTATGGGCAGCGGAAGTGAAAGACAGTATTTTAGCGATGAGAACGGCAAGAAAATCGATACCATAAGAACGCAGATAAAAGTGTGGTATGAGGCAAAAGAGATAGATGATAAGCTTTACTATTTTTTACTCGCTTCACTACTAGAGAGTGCTGACAAAGTTGCAAATACTGCTTCTGTTTATGGCGCGTACCTCAAACATCTGAAAACCTCTGCACAAAAAAAACTGATCTTAGAACCTGCTATTTTCGAGCTTCATGCCAATACTCATAAAGTTTATAATGAAGACAGCAACGAGCTGATAAAAAAGATAGAAGGCGACATCCTGTATCTTGATCCTCCCTACAACGAGAGACAATACGGAGCAAATTACCATATTTTAAATACGATAGCTCTGTATGATGATTTTACCCCAAAAGGTAAAACTGGGCTTCGAGATTATAATCGTTCAGATTACTGTAAAAAAAAGGAAGTTCATAAAAGTTTTGAAGTGCTTATAAAAAATGCAAAATTCAAATATATCTTTTTGAGTTATAACAATGAGGGTTTGATGAGTGAAGAAGATGTTAAAAGCATCATGTCAAAATATGGAAAATATGATTTAGCCAAAACTGAATATCAAAGATTTAAAGCTGATAAAACAGAAAACAGAAATCATACAGCAACTTCTACATATGAATATTTACATATATTAATAAAGGATGAGTATTGATTCTTTCTATAGAAAGTTCATGTGATGACAGCGCGATAGCGATAACCGAGATCGCTACATGTAAGCTTCTTTTTCATAAAAAGATCTCTCAAGAGTTAGAGCATTCAGTCTATGGTGGTGTTGTTCCTGAACTCGCTTCGCGCCTTCATGCAGAAGCACTTCCGCGTATTTTAGAGCTTTGCAAACCTTACTTTAGTGAGCTTAAAGCAGTCGCTGTGACTACAACTCCAGGACTTGCTGTTACACTTGTAGAAGGTGTCACGATGGCAAAAGCGGTGAGTATTGCTTTAAATATTCCCCTCATCGGAGTAAATCATCTCAAAGGGCATATCTACTCACTTTTTATTGAGAAAGAAACTGCTTTTCCTTTGACTGTGCTACTAGTTTCTGGTGGTCACACGCAAGTTATAGAGGCAAAAAGTTTTGAAGAGATGAACGTCGTTGCCACAACTGGTGATGACAGCTTTGGAGAGAGTTTTGATAAAGTGGCGAAAATGATGAATCTTGGTTATCCAGGTGGACCCGTGATCGAGAAACTCGCTTTACATGGAGATCGAAAAAGATACCCATTTACGATTCCTTTGTATCAGTCGCCATTGATCGCCTTTAGTTATTCTGGGCTTAAAAATGCTGTTCGTTTAGCTGTATTAGATGCTACAAAAGAGGATTATAAAGATATTGCAGCATCGTTTGAGCATATCGCTGTTGCGCATCTTATTATGAAGCTTAAAAAATATTTCAAGATAAATCCTCCAAAAACTTTTGCCATCGTTGGAGGTGCGAGCGCGAACTTGTACTTGAGAAAACAGATTGAAACGCTTTTGGCACCTTTTAATGCTACGCTTTTACTCTCAGAACTCAAATATTGTTCAGATAATGCGGCGATGATCGGAAGAGTTGCCATAGATATGTATCATGAAGAGTTGTTTACACCGCATAATGAGTTACATGTAAGCTCGAGAAGTGTCCTGTAAGCTTAAGTAAAGCTTATATAAGAAGTGATATAAGCTAATTAAGACAATAATTATCCGAATTAAGTAAACTGTCGCTATAAAAATAAAAATCAAATACAAGGAGCCAAAATGGCAACTACAAAATTCAAAGGTACAGACGTAGAGTTATTAGGAAATGAAGTAAATGTTGGTGATAAAGCACCAGAGATTACAGTTGTAAACTCAGATGGTTTAGGTGACGTAGTAGTTGGTGGAGCTCAAGGGCATAAACAACTTATCATTGTTGTTCCTTCTTTAGATACAGGTGTATGTGCTACTGAAACTCGTAACTTCAATGCAAAAGCTTCATCTTTAACAGGTGTTAAACCAGTTATCGTTTCTCTTGACCTTCCATTTGCTGCAGGTCGTTTTTGTTCAACTGAAGGTATCACTAACTTAACTGTTACTTCTGACTTCAGAAACAAAGATTTCGCAAATGCTTACGGTGTACTACTTGGTGGTTCTGTACTTGCTGGTGTTACTTGTAGAGCAATCTTTGCAGTAAATGAAGAAGGAATCGTGACTTACAAAGAAATTTGTCCAGAAATCACTGAAGAGCCAGACTATGACGCTGCTCTTAACGCTGTTAAATAATTTTAACTAAGCCTTAAAAAAACTCCTCCTACTTTACCTCAGAGCTCTTTTGCTCTGAGTCTTTTTAAAGATTTCTACGATAAACTTGCCTTTTTAAATAATCAAAAGGCTTTCTTATGAAAAAAATATTTTTTGCTTGGACTTTTCCTATAGAAATAAAAAAATGAAATATTTTCTCTTTTTATTCATATCTTTTTTTATTAGTTCTGCAGTTAATGCTGAAGTCATTACTTCTTTTGATCCGCATGGTAAAAAAGAGATTGCTCTTACTTTTGATGCTTGTGAAACAAAAACACCTTCTCATTTTGATCCTGTTATTTTAGAATATCTTATCATCCATAAGATTCCAGCAACTTTTTTTGTGAGTGCGAAATTTGCACTGAGAAATTCAGAGATTTTAAGTGAAATCACTCAAAAATATCCTTTTTTAGAGATAGAAAACCATTCCAATCATCATTATGCGCATATGGAAGATTTGAATGCCTCAATAGTTCAAGAAGAGATAAAATCCACCGAAGATATCATCTATAAAACGACTGGCACGAGGACAAAGTATTTCAGATTTCCTGCTGGGAATTATGATGAACCGACACTTGAAACTGTTGAATCGATGGGTTATAAAGTGGTACATTGGAGTTTTGCAAGCGGAGATCCCGATAAGCATATCACTGCTCAAATGATGATACCTTGGGTGACAAATAAAGCAAAAGCGGGGGATATTTTGATCTTTCATATCAACGGTCGTGGCTATGCAACACCAAAAGCACTTCCTGAGATCGTGGAAACTTTGCTGAAAAAAGGTTATACCTTTGTTCGATTGGATAAAGCTCTTTAGGTAAAGAGTTCCATCTCTTTACATGTAAGCCTTATCAACGATGATGATCTCTCGTTGCAACTCAATGTCAAACTCTTCTTTGACTTTTTTCTCTACAAGTTGGATAAGCTCCATCGCATCTTCAAATCTTCCATTTCCGTGATTGACGAGAAAGTTCGCATGAACAGAGCTAAACTCCATATCACCGATGCGTTTTCCCTTAAGTCCGACAGCTTCTATAAGCCTGCCTGCGTAATCTCCAAGGGGATTTTTAAAACAGCTTCCTGCACTTGATTCTTTGGGTTGGTTAGAGCGCATATTTTTGAAAAAGTCCATTTTTTCTTCGCTAAATCCATTTTCTATTTTGAACTTTGCTTCAAAGATCACATCTTCAATAGCTGTAAATCTATAACCATGATCGATATTTTCTTTTGCTATCTCACCTTTACATGTAAGAATACAAACAAGGTTATTGAAGATCTCAAACTCTTTGAGTCCTGCATTCATTTTAAGCATTCCACCCAAAGTTCCAGGCAGACGTGATACAAATTCAAAGTTGGCAATATCATTTTTTTTACAAAACGACACAATTTTTCCACTTGGAGTTGCTGCACCGATAGCTAAAAAACCATCTTCTATTTTTATGTAGTCATATTTTTTACTCAGCATCATAAGCGGTGGCGGATTTGTGCCAATGAGAACGTTGTTTGAAGCGCCAAGAAGATAGTGATCATTAGGATATTGAAAATCTTCGATCATAAAAACATCAGCCTCTTGACCGATTTTGATTGAGCTAAATTGCTTAAAATTAATATTTTTTTTCATGATTATTGTACAAAGGTAGGAATCATATTGAAAACTTCTGTGGAAAAATCCACCATTTCATTCATCATCCAAGGCATCGTCAAAATAATAATAACAACAACTCCAATGATTTTAGGGATAAATGAGAGAGTCATCTCATTGATCTGCGTTGTTGCTTGAAAGATACTCACTGCCAAACCGATTAATAGCCCAACTAAAAGACTTGGAAGAGACAACAAAAGGGCGATTTTGAAAGTTTGAATCCCTAAAGCAATGAGTTGTGCATCCATTATGAATTTCTCAAAGCTTCATATTGCGTGGGGATAAGATAATCTTCTATTTTAAGTGGAGCATCATAAAATCCGTGCTTATAACCGATTTCATACAGCTTGTTTACAGCTTTTAACTGAAGTTCATTCATACTAATAGAATCATCGTTGGCATAAAGTTCCAAATATTTGTCTAATGTAGATGCATCAACGCGAACAAGATCGCGCTCAATGAGCATTTTTGAGAGTCTATCTTTATGCAAACGGGCAACATCTACAGCTTTTGTTAATGTTCTTTCATAGTCAATGGCTTTGTTGAGCGGAATTGAGCGACGTATTGCCATCCCTCCAAGAGGAAGAGGAAGATCTTTACCCGCGAGTTCTTGCCAGATATCCCAGATTTCACGCTCTGTTTCAAGCTCATCTGAATAGGTAAGGATACTCTCATGTATCAAAACTCCAGCATCAACTTTACCGCTGATAACAGCCTCCTCTATCTCTAAAAAATTCATATAAGTGACGCGAGCATCAGGATACGCGATGCGAAAAAGCATTGCATTGGTGGTGTATTTTCCACTGAGCGCTACTTTGAAGTTTTTCTTTAATTTTATCTCTTTCTTTTTGACAAGCTTAGGTCCATAACCCTCGCCAAAACTTACAGCCGTACGAAGTGGAGCATACTCTTTGCAAATATGCGGATAAAGAGCAAAACTGATAGCAGCGATGTCATAAACGCCGCTCATAGCAGCAACATTTAGGGTTTCTATATCAAGGGCAATATTGTCAAATGTTACACTATCCATATTTACCCAACCGAACTTAATCGCATAGTACATAAAGATATCATCAGCGTCGGGAGAGTGTGCAATAAGCATTTTTTTCAAAGTTATATCCATTAGTTAATAAATCAATTTAATTTTAACCAAATAACGCTAAAATTACACACAATTTTATGTGTAAACATTGCAGATGAAATAATATATGACAAAATGCAATACTTTTTAAAATATATTTCATTATGAAATATGATTAGTCTAATAAATTTCTGGGTAAGCCCAAATAAGTGAGTGGAACAATGGATGCAAATAAACAAAAATCATTAGACTTAGCGTTAAAACAGATAGACAAAACCTTTGGAAAAGGCACTTTGATGCGCCTTGGTGACAAAGAGTTTGAACCAATCAAAGCAATCAGTACAGGTTCTTTAGGACTAGACTTAGCTCTAGGAATAGGCGGAGTACCACAAGGTCGTGTTGTTGAGATCTATGGACCTGAAAGTTCAGGAAAAACTACTTTAGCCCTTCAGATAACAGCAGAATGTCAAAAATATGGTGGCGTGTGTGCTTTTATAGATGCAGAACACGCTCTTGATGTTATTTATGCGAAAAATCTTGGAGTTGATATAGACAATCTTCTAGTATCTCAACCAGATTATGGCGAGCAAGCTCTTGATATCGTCGAGACTATTGCACGTAGTGGAGCGATTGACCTTATCGTTATCGATTCAGTTGCAGCACTTACACCAAAATCTGAAATAGAAGGGGAAATGTCTGATCAAAATGTTGGAGTTCAGGCACGTTTGATGTCAAAAGCACTTCGTAAACTTACGGGTATTTTACATAAAATGAATTGTACGGTTATCTTTATTAATCAGATTCGTATGAAGATCGGGATGATGGGATATGGTTCTCCTGAAACGACAACGGGTGGAAATGCACTTAAATTTTATGCATCAGTGCGTATTGACGTAAGACGTATTGCTTCACTAAAACAGGGTGAAAGCCAAATTGGTAACCGTGTAAAAGCAAAAGTTATAAAAAATAAAGTCGCACCACCATTTCGTCAGGCAGAATTTGATATTATGTTTGGTGAGGGAATCTCAAAAGAGGGTGAATTAGTCGATTATGGTGTTAAACTAGACATCATCGATAAAAGTGGCGCTTGGTTCTCATATGAAGACAAAAAACTTGGTCAAGGGCGTGAAAACGTGAAGCAAAAGTTTAAAGAAGAACCGGAATTGGCTCGCGAAATAGAAGAAAAAATTAAAAATGCGATGGGAATGAGCACACTTATGACCATGGACGTATCAGATATAGAAGAAGAAGGAGATTTAGACATATGATTTTTATAGATAATGTAAATGCGATTGAAGTAATGGATTCTCGTGGTAATCCAACAGTAAAAGCAACAGTAGAGTTAAGTGATGGAACCATAGGCACCGCGATTGTACCATCAGGCGCAAGTACGGGAAAACGTGAAGCACTTGAACTTCGTGATGGCGGATCTCGCTACATGGGTAAAGGTGTGTTAAAAGCAGTTGAAAATGTAAATTCTCACCTCGCTGATGCCTTGATTGGTATGAGCCCATTCAATCAGGCAATGATTGACGCTACAATGAAAGAGATTGATGGAACTGAAAACTATGCAAACATGGGTGCAAATGCTGTTCTTGGTGTTTCTATGGCAGTTGCTCGCGCAGCAGCAGCAAGTTTGAAAATGCCACTTTACCGTTACCTAGGTGGAGCCAATGCTATGGTTATCCCTGCACCAATGTTAAATATTATTAATGGTGGAAGCCATGCTGATAATTCTGTAGATTTTCAAGAGTATATGATTATGCCAATTGGTTTTGAAAATTTTTCTGATGCACTTCAAGCCTCTTCGGAAGTTTATCACAACCTAAAAGCTATTTTAAAAGCTAAAAATCACAATACTGCACTTGGTGATGAGGGTGGTTTTGCACCAGATCTTTCTTCTAATGAAGAGCCTATACAGATTATCATGGAAGCAATCGCAAAAGCTGGCTATGTTGCTGGAAAAGATATTGCTATCGCTCTTGATGTTGCTGCTTCTGAACTTGTCACTGATGGTGGATATCGTCTTGATTCTGAGAACCGTACTGTGACATCTGCGCAACTCGTAGATTACTATGTTGATCTGTGCTCAAAATATCCTATTGTTTCTATCGAAGACGGACTCAGTGAAGATGATTGGGATGGATTTAAACTGATGACTGAAAAACTTGGAGACAAGATCCAGATTGTTGGTGATGATCTATTTGTAACCAATGCAAGTATCTTGAGCGAAGGGATTAAAAAAGGGATTGCAAACTCTATTTTGATCAAACCAAATCAAATTGGTTCAATAAGTGAAACAATGCAAACAGTACGCCTTGCTCAAAGAAATGGTTATAAATGTGTTATGAGTCACCGTTCAGGTGAAAGTGAAGATGCATTTATCGCTGATTTTGCAGTTGCACTCAACTGTGGAGAGATAAAAACAGGTTCTACTGCACGTGGAGAGAGAACGGCTAAATACAATCGTCTTTTAGAAATAGAAATCGAAGTGGCATATGGTGAATATCTAGGTTCACAACTTTTTAAATAAGCTTGATAGAAATATTTCTATCAAGCTTCTGCATATAAGGTACAATTGTGAATCAAGATGAACTCTATGATGAGATAGACAGGTCGCAGTCAATTACGGAAAAATACTTTGGTTTGTCCGTAGGTAAATTTATCATTGCATTTTGTATCGTTTTGTTCTCAGGTATTTATATTGGAAGTTTGCTTTATGGGACTAACTCATTGCAGGTATATATGAAACTTGAAGATTACAATGATTATCTAAAAGCACAAATTGTGACGTTAAAACAGCAAAATGCCAATAAACAAAAAGAGTATTTTGAATTAAAAGAGATCACCGCTCAATAGACTGGCGTATAATAGAAAAAAAGGTAGAACATTGCTTAAATATATAGTTATATTTATTCTCTCAATCACTATAATGGATGCAAGAGTAAACCCTTTTTTCCCGCCAAAAGATGATCAATCCTTATCTATTACAACAAATACTCCAGAAGTACATGAACCACTCAGACAAGCTACATTGTCACTCCCATCGAGTGCCAGAATTATCAAAGAGGTCACAGTGGAATATATTAACTTAGATGGTTCCACTGAGCGTAAATCTATCACACTTGATAATAGTATTGACTGGCATATTCCAATTGTAATATCTCAGGCAAATGTTAATAATACTGTTATGAATAATGTTCCCGCAGTATCTAGACAGATCAAACAAGAGACTCAATACAGAGAATTAGCAGATTTTAAGTTCATATCTTTTGACTCAAAAGGTAAAACAATCAAATTGAATACAAAAGATAAGTATATTCGTAATTTTTTGATTGTAAATCCTTATAGAATTGTTATAGATTTTAAGGGAGAATACAGTTTTCGTTCTTTTTCTAAATTGATTTTAAATAATATAATTAAGTCTATACATATTGGAAATCATAATGGATTTTACAGGGTTGTTCTTGAGCTTGATGGGCAATACAAATATAGTTTTTCACAAGAAGGAAATAGCTGTATTCTTCATTTAAACTAATTCTAGACTTCAAATCAAAAAATCAATTTAGGAATTTTTATGCCAATTATTAAAATAACAGATCAAGAAGCACTTGATTACCATCAGTTCCCATCTCCTGGAAAAATATCTGTAGAGTCAACTAAACCGATGAATACTCAAAGAGATTTAGGTCTTGCTTATACTCCAGGAGTTGCAGTTCCTTGTTTGGAAATTCAAAAAGATGCGGACAATGCATATAAATATACAGCCAAATCAAACCTTGTTGCAGTTATCTCCAATGGAACCGCTGTTTTAGGCCTTGGTGATATCGGTGCACTTGCATCAAAACCAGTTATGGAAGGCAAAGGGATACTTTTTAAAAAGTTTAGTGGACTAGACTCTTTTGATATAGAGGTGGATGAAAAAGATATCCAAAAATTTTGTGATGTTGTTATTGCAATAGCGCCAACATTTGGTGGTATTAACTTAGAAGATATCAAAGCACCTGAATGTTTTGAGATAGAACGTATCTTAGTTGAGAAATTAGATATCCCAGTTATGCATGATGATCAGCATGGAACAGCAGTCATAAGTGCTGCTGGTATTATCAATGCGTGTAAGATAACAAATAGAAAAATAGAAGAATTGAAAATCGTTGTTGTAGGTGCTGGTGCTGCAGCGATTAGTTGCGCAAGACTTTATAGACATTTGGGTGTGAAAAATATTTTTTTAATTGATTCTAAGGGCGTTGTTGATAGTTCTAGAAATGATATCAATGAATATAAAAAAGAGTTTATAGCTTTAAATCCAATGACTCAAGAAGAGGTTTTTACAAATACGGATGTTGTTGTGGGACTCTCAAAACCGGGAAGCTTTACTGTTGAGCATGTTAAATTAATGGCTCAAGATCCTATTGTATTTACTCTTGCAAATCCAACTCCAGAAATATTTCCACAGGATGTTATAGCCGTTAGACCAGATGCGATCATTGCAACAGGTAGAAGCGATATAGCAAATCAGGTCAACAATGTTTTGGGCTTTCCCTTTATCTTTAGAGGTGCCATGGATGTTAGAGCTAAAAAGATCAATATGGAGATGAAAATGGCGGCTTCTTACGCGCTAGCAGAGCTTACATGTAAAGAAGTTCCAGAATATCTGTGTGAGATTTATGATACGAAGCTTTCATTTGGAAGAGAATATATTATTCCAAAGCCATTTGATAAAAGACTGATCGTTGAAGTAAGTGCTGCAGTTGCCAAGGCAGCTATAGAAAGTGGATCTTCTACTATGGAAAATTTTGATATTTCTGCTTATAAAAAATCTCTTGCATTAAAAATTAAATCTTAACGTAGTCATCTTCGAGGAGAACCGGAGAAGGTTTTCCTATGAAATATCCTTGTGCGTAGGTAATACCAAGCTCTTCTATTGTTTTATATATCTCTCTATTTTCAACAAACTCAACAACAGTTTTGGTCCCAATAGCATCTGAAAAACTAGAGATCGCTTTTTTAAGGCCGAAAATATCGTGAAAAAAAAGTATCTCACAGTCAGAAGATTATATCACACTTTTTAGATGAGTTGATAAAACTTTTTGAGCCCTTTGGCCGCTTTTTGATCGAGAGTATAAGAGATTTTCTCAAGATAATGAAGAATCTCATTTTCTTTAATTCCAGTTCTTAAAGAAGCATTTTTAAGTATATATCTTGGTATTTTAATTTTTGTTTTTGAGAAGTTTTTTTCAATCTTTTTGATTTGAGAAGTATGCTTATGATACGCTAATAGAGCAAAAACAAAAGGAAAATGATACTTTTCATTCCAGAGTTTTGCAAGATCAATGTGAGGTTTTCCACTCAGATAATATTTCAAAGCTTTATCACCTATAAGCACTTCACCTTGAACTCCTAAAATAGTTGCTAAGACATTAGAAGTTGCTGATTCTTTATCTTTTTTATTTTCATCACTTGGAATAACAATAACGCTTAATACCTCTTTTTTTGCGATGATGCCAAGTTTTGCATATTTTTGTTTTTTTGCTTTGATGCTGGAAATAAAGGCCGCATCAACTAAATGTTTTTCAAAAAGAGTGTTTATTTTTGCAGGAACACTCTTCTTATATTCCATTGTCATGGATTCTCTTGAAGATCTGTTAAAGCGTTTCATAAAAACGTGAAAAGGTAAAAGATTGAGATATTCTATTTTTCCAAAAACCAACTTATAAATCCCTCCGGGTCGATTAACCCCTCTGGGGCACTTCGCATGTAAACGAATTATATCAACATTTTTCGATATAATTTGCTTAAAAACTAAAGAAGGTTATGTATGGTACGAGTTGAATTTTTAGGTCCGATTCAAAAAGAACCGCTTAATATAGAAGCAAATACGCTTAGCGATGTTGCAAATTTTTTAAATCAAGACGAGGAGCTTAAAGAGTGGATTGCAACGAGTGCGGTTGCCGTGAATGATACTCTTGTTTGCTCTCTTGATATGGTGCTCAAAGATGGAGATAAAATTTCGCTTTTGCCTCCAGTTTGCGGTGGTTGAAAATGTTAGAACTTTATAACGGTGCACTTGACGTTCCTGTGATTTTAAAAAGATGGTATGAAGATGAAGCGCCAAATAATTATGGTGCTTATATCCCTTTTGTGGGAACGGTGAGAGCTGAAGATGGCATTGAGGGACTTAGTTTTGATATTTATGAGCCAATTTTACAAAGTTGGTTTAAAGCTTGGGAGCAAAAAGCAAACGATAAGGGTGCAAAAGTCGTAATGGCGCACTCTATCGGTGATGTGATGGTTCATGAGTCTTCTTACATCGCAGCAGTTTTTTCTCCAAAAAGACGTGTCGCCTTAGAGCTTATTGATGAGTATGTTGAAGACTTTAAAGCGAGTGCCCCTATTTGGAAATATGACATTATTGATAGTAAAAGAATCTACGCAAAAGAGCGTTCAACGCAGATCAAAGGCAGTGGACTTTTGGGCGGTGTAAAATGAGTTTTATCTCTTATGAAGCATCGCAAAATATGTTGCACCTCTTACATGTAGGCACTCTGCGTTATGAAAATGTATTTTTGTCAGATGCGCTTGGACGTGTTTTATATGAAGATATTGTAGCGAGTGAATCCTCTCCCGCATTTCCTACAAGTGCGATGGACGGTTATGCGATTATAGGCGAAGATCAAGACCTTGGTCGTCTTGAAATCCTTGGTGATAATCCAGCCGGAAGTGATGAAACAAGAACCGTAACAACAGGATGTTGTATCAAAACTTTTACAGGTTCTATGATGCCCGAGGGTGCAGACACTCTTATTCAAATAGAAAATGTCACAGTTGATGGTAATGAAATTATTATCGATAATGCTGTAAAAAATGGCTCGAGTGTACGCCCGATCGGCGAAAGCTATAAAAGTGGCGATATCATTATAACAAAAGGTACGAAGCTTTCTTTTTCTGAGATCGGTGTTATGGCAGGACTAAACAAAGTGATGATTAAAGTGGTAGTCAAGCCTCGTGTGGCAGTGCTCTCAACTGGAAGTGAGATCTTGGATTTGGCAGAAACTGCGCTCACTTCTTCACAAATCCGAAGTTCGAACAACTATACGATCGAAGCAATGGCAAAAATGGCTGGCGCAGATATCGTGCAACTCGGCGTAGTAAAAGATGAGAAAATCTCTATTATGGAAAGTTTTGAAAATGCTCTTGGATGTGCGGATATCGTCATTTCTACTGGTGGTGTCAGTGTCGGGGATTATGATTTTGTAAAAGATATCGTTCCACGTCTTGGCGCTGAAGTGATTTATAAAGGTGTCAACATCAAACCCGGACAGCATATAATGCTTGCGCAACGTGAGAATAAGTTTATCTTAGCACTTCCTGGATTTGCTTACTCTTCAACGGTAACAGCACTTTTATACGCCGTTCCACTCATCTATAGATATTTGGGAATGGATGCTGATCTGCCAGTTGTTGAAGCAAAACTCGGTGAAAAATTTTATAAAAAATCGAGAAAGACGGAGTTTACAGCTTGCAATCTTTTACTTGAAGATGGTACTTACAAAGTGGATTTTAAAGGTAAAAAATCAGGTACATCTGCAATACTTACAAATCTTTTAAATAATTCAGCGCTGATGATAAGTGGTGAAGAGGATGGAGATTTAGAAGAGGGAATGCTTGTACATGTAATCCCTATAGAGAAATTATAAAGTTCTATTTCTAAACGCTTTTGCGTTTAGAAAACTACAGAGGATAAAAGCTATTTTAAAATCTTCGCTTTTATCTCATCTTCACCTATACTTGCACTGACATATTTTATAACAACAACTTTTTCTGTTTCATTAATATACCATTCTGCGATGTGCTCATGCTCTAGGGCATTTAATTTTTGCATATCCACATGATCTTCTGGGATGTAAAGATGAGAATGCTTGATTGGATTTTGAAGTTTGAAAGTCCATAAAAGCCATAAAAATGCCATACCTGCAGCACTAAGGCCTAGTACTTCACGATTTGAAAAGTCTAAAAATACCCCAGCAGCCGTACCGCCGACAAAGGTCATAAAGTATGAGAAAGAGTTTGCTATTCCAAGTGCAGCACCTTTTTGGTGTACTTTTGCAAATTTTGAGATCATAGACTGAACAAGTGGTTCCATCATATTAAATCCGATGAAAAAGCTCACAACACCCACAACAAAAAGAACACTCGAAGTAGCAAGTCCCATGAGTAAAAATGACGCAATAAAAAGCACTATAGAGATTAAAAAGATTTGTTTAGGTTTATTGTATTTTTCACCAAAGACAGCTGCTGGTCCCATAGCAATAAGGCCTAAAATCATCGCTGGAACATAAGCCATCCAAAGGTCAGCTTTCTGCCATTTGAAAACATCACTTGTAAGAATGATAGGAATGATTACAAAAGCCATCGTCATAAGACCTTTTTGCATACCGTTGATAATGATCATATTGAAAAGATTTGAGTCTTTTAAAATATCAGATGTCTTTGTAGAAGCGTGATAAATATGTTTTATCTTTGGAGGTGTAGGAACATTTGTAAAAAGTACAATCATAGCAACAAGCGATAAAAGAGCGGTGATCCAAAAGAGAGTATCAACACCATAATGAGCACCTACAACAGGTCCAACTCCCATAGCAAAAGCAAAGCTCAGTGCAATAGTTCCACCCATCATAGCCATCGCTTTACCGCGGACTTCCTCTTCTACGAGGTCACTGATCATAGCTGTTACAACAGAACCGATAGCACCAGCTCCTTGTAAAAAACGACCAATCATAAGCATATAGATATCTGTACTTAATGCTGAAACAACTGAACCGATGAGGAAAATGACAAGACCGATAAAGATGGTTGGTTTACGACCAATTTTATCACTCATAGTGCCAAAAGGAACTTGAAAAATGGTTTGAGTTAGAGCATAACCACCTACGATAATACCGACAAGTAAAGGCGTAGCGCCCTTAAGCGACATAGCATAAACAGAGAGAACGGGAAGAACTAAAAATAATCCCAAAAAGCGAAGGGACAGAATTCCGGAGAGCGGAAGGACTTTTTTGAACATCAATAAACCTTTATATCAACTATTAAGAAGTTTCAAATTATAATCCACAAATAGTTTATAGAATGTAAATGATTTTAAAGTTAAAAAGTTTAAAGATAAAAATAAGGGAAGCGCATGAAATTGGTTCTAGCAACATCTAACAAGGGTAAAGTAAAAGAGATAAAGTATATTTATGATGATATGGATGTTGTCGCGTATAGTGACTTGATAGAGCCTTTTGAGATAGAAGAGAATGGTCTTACTTTTAAAGAAAATGCACTTATAAAAGCAAGAGCCGTGTATAAAGCACTCAATGATGAAAATCTCATCGTGATAGCAGATGACAGCGGTATCAGCGTCGATGCACTTGGTGGAGAACCTGGAATCTACAGTGCAAGATATGCGGGAGTGGACGCTGGTGATAAAGATAATTTAAATAAGTTAGTCGAATCACTCAAAGAAAAAGGGCTTACGAGTTCAAAAGCACATTACACGGCGTCTATTGCCATTGTGACAAAAAATGGGGAATTTACCATTCATGGTTGGATGTATGGAAGTGTAATAACAACTCCAAGAGGGGAAAATGGGTTTGGTTATGATCCAATTTTTGTGCCTGAGGGGTTTGATACAACTTTAGGAGAAATGGATAGTGAGATAAAAAAATCTCTCTCTCACCGTTCGCAAGCTTTGAAACACACAAAGTCAGTGCTTCATTCTATTTCAAAGCATATATAATCAACAAATCTTTTTTATAAGATTTTTTGACTTAAACGGTATAACGAGATTTCAAGATGTTGTAAAAAGCTTGTGACTCTATAACTGATGCCTGTACATGTTTTCATGTGCTCTCCTTTTAATTATCTCTCTTTACTTGAGAGATTTATATAAAAGGTCTAGCAAGAACTATTCCACTAGTTAAAAAACGTTAAAAGAGTGATACCAAAGAGGATACGATATATTCCAAAACTTACGAATGTGAAGTTATCCAAAAACTTCAAAAATAGTTTTACAGTTGCGTATGCCACGATAAATGCGACCACGAATCCCACAGCTAGAACCATCAAATTTGCATCACTAAATTCTTTGTAATGTTTGAGTAGATCAAAAGCGGTGACAGCACTCATGACAGGAAGAGCGAGTAAAAAGCTAAACTCTGCGCTTGCTTTTCTACTCAATCCCACAAGTAACGCCCCAATGATAGTAGAACCCGCACGGCTTGTTCCTGGGATAAGCGCAAAAACCTGAGCAAGCCCGACGATGAGTGACTGTTTCATCGTTATATCTTCCACATTTTGAATCATATGGGCGTCATCTTTGATAAAGATTTTTTCGACGATTAAAAAAACGATACCGCCTATGATAAACATGATGGCAACTATTTGTAAATTGAACATATCTTTGATCTGGTGTGAAAATATAAATCCAACGATCCCGATAGGTAAAAATGCCACGAAAAGTTTGACCCATAGGGAAATATGTTGCATGGAGAATTTATCTTTATAATTAAAGACAACTGCTAAAATAGCTGCAAACTGTATAATAACTTCGTAAGCTTTTGTTACATCTGTCTGGCCAATGCCTAAAAACTGGCTCGCTACGATCATATGACCTGTGGAGGAAACAGGTAGAAATTCTGTAAATCCCTCTACTATGCCAAGTATTATGGAGTCGAAAATCGTCATTTGAGTTTATCCTTTGTTTTAAAAAGTAAAATTTTACCATCATCGTTGTTAAGTATTGGTTTGTTACAATTTTACAAAATTAAATTTGAGGAAATATCTATGCCATTACTAGACAGTTTTAAAGTTGATCATACGAAAATGAGTGCACCTGCTGTACGTTTTGCAAAATCTATGAAGAGTAAAAGCGGTGACGATGTGACAGTATTTGACCTTCGTTTTACACGTCCAAATGCTGAAGATAACATTCCTCCGCGCGGAATTCATACTTTAGAACATCTTTTTGCTGGATTTATGAGAGATCATTTAAACAGTGAAAATGTAGAGATTATTGATATTTCGCCGATGGGTTGTCGCACTGGTTTTTATATGAGTCTTTTTGGAACTCCGGATGAAAAAACTGTGGCAGCTGCTTGGGAAAAAAGTATGCAAGATGTCTTACATGTAAAGAGTCAAGAAGAGATTCCTGAGCTCAATATTTATCAGTGTGGTACTTATGAAATGCACTCTTTAGATGAAGCAAAAGCGATCTCAAAACAGGTTCTCGATCGTGGAATCGGTGTGATGAGTAATGAAGAATTAGCTCTTGATGAGTCTTTGGTAAAAGTAGCACATTAGTCATATTTATTTGCACTCTCTTAGTTTTTAGCAATGCTAAAAATTATCTTACTAGCTGTCGGCTCAAGAAGCTGACAGCTTTTTCTTTTCAGTCAGAAAATAAAGCCAAAAACTTCAAAATAACGTCCTACATGCAAGCTATTAAATTTAAGATTTATACTTCTTTCGTTATAATACACGGTTTTTTAAATTATTAAACATAGGACATCAAATGTTACTTTTTACTCCAGGGCCTACTCCAGTTCCTCAAAGTGTCAGAAACGCTATGAGTGATGAGACTCTTCACCACAGAACTCCAGAATTTGAAGCTATTTTTGAGAGAACTCGCGGACTTTTATTTGAACTTTTTGGTATGGATGAGGTTATTATGCTTTCATCTAGCGGTACGGGAGCGATGGAAGCTGCTGTAACAAATCTTTGTAAAGACACTTTACTCAACATCGATTCTGGAAAGTTTGGTGAGCGTTTTGGAAAGATTGCTCTTGCATACGGACTTAAAAATGTCAGTATCAAAAATGATTGGGATACTCCTGCAACTGTAGAAGAGGTTATAGCTGCACTTAAAGCAAACCCTTCTATCGATGCTATCGCGATTCAGATAAGTGAATCAGCTGGCGGACTTCGTCACAGTGTTGAAGAGATTGCAGCAGCTGTTAAGGCAATAAACAAAGATATTATTGTCATCGCCGATGGCATTACTGCTGTTGGTGTTGAACCACTTGATGTGACAAATATTGACTGTCTTTTAGCTGGAAGTCAAAAGGCATTGATGCTTCCTCCGGGACTTGCGATTCTTGGTTTAAGTGCGCTTGCGATAGAAAAAATTGGAAGTGGGAAAGGTTACTATTTTAACCTTGCAACTGAGATCAAAAACCAAAAGAAAAATACAACAGCTTGGACTGCGGCAACAACTTTAATTATTGGGCTAGAGTCAGTTCTTCAACGTATCAAAGATGAGGGTGGACTAGAGAAACTCTACTCAGACACAGCTCGTCGCGCTGATGCAAACATCAAAGCACTCGAAGCTTTAGGCTTACATGTATATCCGAAAAATCCGGCAAAATCTATGACGACGATCGATGATGAAAATGCAAATGAGATCAGAAAAATTTTGCAAAAAGATTTTGATATCAATGTCGCTGGCGGTCAAGATCACTTATCGGGCAAGATTTTTAGAATCAATCAAATGGGTTTAATAGCTCCATATGAAGCGGCTTGGGTAGTAAACAGCGTGGAACTTTCCCTTGATAAACTTGGACGCAGAAAATATGATGGCACAGCAAATCGAATATTTAATGAAGTGTTTTTTCAATTATGATATTTGAGCAAACGCTTTATGCAAAACTAATGATGTCGGAGTGCCAATGATTTTTGAACACGAGATTCCGGATGGAAGCAAACTCTACTTTGGTGAATCTGCAAAGAAAAAACGCCAAATAGAAAAAATCGCATCAGATATACTTGATGCAGACGGGTTTGATGAAATAGTAACTCCACTATTTTCGTATCACCAGCACCTGAGTATTTCTGATGAGCGTAAACTTGTTCGTGTCAATGACAAGCAAAACCACAAAATGACGCTTCGCGCGGACTCGACGATTGATGTTGTACATATCATTGATAAAAGACTCGGACGTAACACTTCACATAAAAAATGGTTTTATATCCAACCCGTTTTTCGTTATCCCTCAACTGAGCGATACCAAGTGGGCGCGGAATTTTTAGGCGAGAGTTCACTTTCTCGTGTGATGAGCAGTGCGATGAAGATCTTTAAAGCGCTTGAGCTCGAGCCTCTTGTACAGATTTCAAATATGAGAATCCCGATGATTTTGTGTGAGATGTTCGATCTTACTTTAGATGATTTTCGTCATATCAACATCGAAAAGATGCTGGGCTTGAAAGTAGAGTGGCTGAGTAAATTGGTCTATCTTCAGTATTTTGAAGAGATAGATGGGGTTATAGAACTGGTTCCTGAGTCTATAAAAGTAGAGCTTTTAAAAATGAAAGAACTTTGTGCTGAGCTTACATGTAAGAACACTGTTTTGTCGCCTTTATACTATGCAACGATGATTTATTATGATGAACTCTATTTTAGAGTGATTGAGAAAAATGAAGTGTTTGCAAACGGCGGAAGATACAAAAATGATGAGCTTACTTCGGTAGGTTTTGCGATATACACAGACAATTTAATAGAAACTTTGAGTAAGGAAGATAGCAAATGAAAGCAGATTTAATAGTAGGAATACAATGGGGCGATGAGGGAAAAGGCAAGATTGTTGACCTTTTGGCACAAAAGTATGATGCAGTAGCACGTTACCAAGGCGGACACAATGCGGGACACACTATCGTAGTTGATGGCAAAACTCACGCACTTCACCTTATCCCATCTGGAATATTAAATCCTAAAGCTATCAACATTATCGGTAACGGTGTTGTTGTTTCTCCTGAAGCTTTGATCAAAGAGATGAAGCAGTTTGAAAATCTTCTTGGCCGCTTATTTGTAAGCGAATCTGCACATATGATTTTGAGTTTTCACATTGCTATAGATCAAGCAAAAGAGAAACTTCGCGGTGAAAAAGCTATCGGTACAACTGGTCGTGGAATAGGACCTGCATACAGTGAAAAAGTTGCTCGACAAGGTTTTAGACTTGGAGAACTTCGTAATATTGATAAACTTGTTGCAAAAGCAATGGAGTATTTTGAGCAAAACAAAGCTGTATTTGATGCGCTTGGTGTTGAGTGTCAAGGTGAAACATCTCTTCGAGCTGAACTTGAAGGTTACGCAGAGAAACTTCTTCCATTTTTGGCAAATACAACGCAGATGGTTTGGAAACTTTTAGATGACAATAAAAAAGTTCTCTTAGAGGGCGCTCAGGGGACACTGCTTGATATCGATCATGGAACATATCCGTTTGTGACATCATCTTCAACGATCAGCGCGGGTGCATGTACAGGTCTTGGGATCAATCCAAAGGATATCGGTCACATTACAGGAATCGTGAAAGCTTACTGTACACGTGTGGGTAATGGACCATTTCCAACTGAAGATTTTGGACAAGCGGGTGAAGTGCTTAGAGCAAATGGTCGTGAGTTTGGAACTACTACTGGACGTCCAAGACGTTGTGGCTGGTTTGATGGTGTTGCATGTAAATTTGCTAGCCGTCTCAATGGTTGTGACACTTTAAGCATTATGAAACTAGATGTTCTTGATGGTTTTGAAGAGATTAAAGTCTGTGTAGCATATGAAGTTGATGGCGTAGAGATTGACTACATGCCAATTGATTTGGATAATGTCAAACCAGTTTATAAAACTTTCAAAGGTTGGAATAAATCTGTCGGTGCAAGAACTTTAGAAGAACTTCCAAAAGAGGCAAGAGAGTATCTTAATTTTCTAGAAGAGTTGACACAGACTAAAATAGGAATGATCTCAACTTCTCCGGATAGAAACGACACCATTCTTTTATAGTATGAAGACTCGTTACACACCTCTTCTCAAACTTAAAAAAAATGAACTAGACAGGTGTGAACGTGAGCTTCAAAAAGCAAATCAAACGCTTCACAATGCAAACTCTTCTTTGCAGGAAGCATATTCACTTCTTGCAACCCTAGAGTTACCCCAAAGCGGTACAATACAGGAAATGATCTCTGCTAGAAGTTTTATTTCTACCCAGAGAGAGATTGTTGAAGATAAAAAAAATTGGGTTGGGTTTGCACAAGAACAAGTGACTCTTGCTATTGGAAAGCTAAAGTTATCAAATATTGAATATGAAAAGTTTAAGTATCTTGATTTTGAAGAGATAAAAAAGATTGTAAAACTTCGCACGCTTCAAGAAGCGAAAGATCTAGATGAGATAGCTCTCATGACACATAATAAAAAGGGAAATGAATGAAAGTTATATTTTTATTTATGTTAATTTTTATGGACCTTACGAGCGCTGATAATAAGATGTATGAGTGTACAAAAATCTTTGAAAATAGAAAAAATGAACTTTTAGTCGAATTAGAGAGGATTGATGAACAAAAACAAGCTCTCGACGCCCTAAAAATTGCAACTGAAGATCTTTTAAAGAAAAAGCAGAATGACTTAAATGCAAGAGAAACTGCTGTAAATACAAAGTCAAAAGATGCTGATGCAAAAGCAAAATCAGTCAAAGCAATGCTTGAAGAAAATAAGAAACTGCTTGCACAAATAAAAAGTCTCAAAATGGACAAAATAACACAAACATATGCAAAAATGAAGCCAAATTCTGCAGCAGATGTGTTGTCAGGTATGGATGAGGCAGATGCAGTAAAAATTTTAACAGGTTTAAAACCAAGTGTCATTGGTAAAATTTTATCTAAAATGGAGCCTCTGAAGGCTTCAAAAATAACAACATCACTAAGCAAAGTGAAAGGCGAATAAGTATGAAGGGCAAAATACTACATTACGACAGTACAACACAAGAGGGGATCATTTCCGCAAATGATGGGAATCGTTACAGCTTTAAAAAGAATGACATAAAAAGTATTATTCAAATTCAAAAAGGGATGTACGCAGAGTTTAATGTAGAACTCCATGATGCAAAAGAGATCTATATTACTGAAAATAGTACTCATTTTTGTGATGATGGCCTGCCTTTTTATGAAGAACAAAAATATGGTTTCAAAGAGCTTTTTTCTGCAAAGGGATGTTATACAAGAGCTCAATTTTGGAAGATAACCCTTATAACTTTTGTAATATGGATGTTATTTGGACTTTATATGGTCATGTCAAATTCGGGTAGTAATGAGATTCCAGATGAAAATGTCATCATCACTGTGGCGATTTTTATGTTTATATTGCTTCCAATGATATATATCAGTATCGTAACTTCGATCAAGCGTTTTCACGATAATAACAAGTCAGGATGGTTTTATCTGCTTACGCTCATTCCATATCTTGGTACTTTGATCTTGCTAGTTATGAATGGATTTATGCCGACAGTCAAAGAGGGTAATCGTTATTGTAGAAGAAAAAAGAGTTAGAGACTGAGACTCGTATAATCAAATCTTTACTTTATTTATTGTAAAATAATAAAATTTTAAACAGGGCTTAATATGAAAGTTTCACTAAAAACTGTACCACATATATCAAATAAAATAGCGATCGATTTAAATAAAAGTGGTTTTGTTACTATGACAAAAGGTCTTGAAAACGTAGCACATGAGGCAGAAAAAATTTTAGTAACCAACATTAAACAAGAGATGGCTTTAGAAGAAAAAGTACATGATATTGTTGATGACAATGAAGATCAGATTGAGTTTTATCTCGCCGATGAACGCCAACTATTTTTTATGATAAAGAAAAAACTTGCTCCAGAATTCGGAGTGATACTTAATTATGAAGAGCGCTATTCAGATATATCTCATAAGATTTTAGATGAGCTTTATGAAGAAGATCTCATTCACTTTGATGTAGCAGAAAATCGTATAAAAAATATTATATATAACTCTATCACTTCGTTCATCGCAGATAATGATGAGATTGACAAAGCAGTGAGAGAAAAGATTGGTTCTTACAAACGTAATATTTTTCCGGGTACGGATGATTATGATATTCTTTATGAAAAACTTTTTCACGAAGAGATACAAAGAAGAGGGATGGCATGATGCAAAAAGCTTGGTTATATCTTGAAAATGGGACTTTTTTAGAGGCAAATAGTTTTGGAGCAGATACGACAAGTGTTGGCGAAATAGTTTTCAATACTTCTATGAGTGGATATCAGGAGATTATGTCTGACCCTTCATATGCAGGACAATTTGTAACATTTACCATGACAGAGATAGGCAATGTCGGAGTTAATGATGAAGATATGGAAAGTAAAGCTGCTCATGCAAAAGGGATGATTGTACGTCAATATCAAGATCGTTATTCAAACTTCAGAGCTGAGGGATCTCTTTCGGATTTTTTGAAAAAGCATAATGTTATTGGTATCTGTGACATTGATACAAGATATTTGACAAAAATGATAAGAGAGCAAGGTTCTATGATGATGGTTGCTTCTACGCAAGTAAGCAACAAAGAGGAACTTAAAAAGATTCTTGAAAACTCACCGCGTATTGAAGATATTAATTATATAGAACAAGTCAGCACAAAAGAGAGTTACATACATCAAAATGGTATTTATGATCCATTTTATTTTAAATATAATGATGCACCAAGCGTTCAAGCTAAAATAGTAGCCATAGATTTTGGTGTAAAAAGAAATATCTTAAATGAACTCACTGAAGCTGGAATGCAAGTAGAAGTAGTACCTAATACTACAACTGGCGATGAACTTGTTAGTCGATATCAAAATAAAGAGATCGATGGTGTGTTTTTATCAAATGGTCCGGGAGATCCTCTTGTTTTAAAATATGAGCAAGAACAGATTAAAAAACTTCTTGCCGCAAAAATACCTATATTTGGAATCTGTCTTGGGCATCAGTTGCTTTCTATCTCTCACGGGTATGATACATTTAAACTGAAATTTGGTCACCATGGTGGAAATCATCCTGTTAAAAATGAAAAAACAGGTGTAGTAGAGATAACAGCACAAAATCATAACTATAATGTTCCAGAAAGTATCGTAGAGATAGCAGAAGTAACACATGTGAATCTATTTGATGATACTATTGAAGGTCTTTATTATAGAGATGAGCCTGTATTTTCGGTGCAACATCACCCTGAATCAAGTCCAGGACCAAAAGAAAGCAGATATATCTTTGGTGAGTTTCTTTCACTTCTAAAATCTAATAGATAAGAGCTTTCTCTTATCTATCCACTTAACACAAAATTAACACTTTCTTATTATAATTATCCAAAAAAGAGAATTTCATGAATGCTATAGAATTAACAGCTATTATCAGTTTTGCATTTTTAGGCTCTATTGGGCATTGTATAGGCATGTGCGGCGGCTTTATTATGACTTACACAATGGCGAAAGTAAAACCTACGGATTCAAAATTTGTGCAATCTCTCTATCATCTTTCATATAATCTTGGTCGCGTCACAACATACACTATATTGGGTGCTCTTTTTGGGTATTTTGGATCACTTTGGGAAATAAATCCACTTGTCAGATCGATAATGTTTTCATTAGCTGGTATTTTAATGGTTGTTATGGGACTTTCTTTTGCAGGAAAACTTAAATTTCTTAATTCGATTGAAATACCTATTAGCAACTACAGTTGGTTTAAAAAAATGTTTATGTATCAGATGAATTCTGGCAACAAAAGCAGTTTTTTTGTCCTAGGTATGCTCAATGGTCTTTTCCCTTGTGGTTTGGTTTATACTATGTTAGTTACAGCCGCAACAACATCTTCAGCATTTTATGGTGCACTTGTCATGTTTATTTTTGGAATCTTTACTATACCGACACTTTTTACTTTCGCTTTCGTTGTCAGCTTATTTTCTGGACAAAAATTTCGAGCACTAATGATTCAACTTGCAGCATTGACAGTGATTATTTTTGGAATTTGGACAATTTATAAAGCATATCTTCAATTTGATTATTGGGTTAACACAAATAAAGAGGTACAAAAGGTTGAGCCGACTCAGATGAAGTGTGGCCCAGCCATGAAATGTGCTGCAGGTAAATGTGGTACGGGTAAATGTGGCTCGAAGCAATAGCCAAATCAGAAGTTAGCTTCGAGGATGTTACTAAAATATACAAAAAAATAAATTTAAGCTTAAATATT
>JBBRBK010000026.1:0-25762 GCA_038205935.1 Campylobacterales bacterium | reverse complement strand
GCCATATCAATCATAGCTTCGCGTTTGAGCTCTTTATGTTTGCCCACAGAGTCTAGTGTTTCATTGACTATTGAGATCATTTCATCGATCACTGAGAGAGCCGTAGAAACGTTAAGATCATCTTTAAGTGCGTCAAGCAGTTTCGTTTTAAAAGCTGTTTGCATGTCAGAGTGAACTTCCAAACCAAAGAGACGTTTTTTTAAGCGATACAACTTATCCAGACGTTTTTTTGAAGCCAACAGATCCTCTTCATTGAAGTTAAAATTACTTCTATAGTGAGTTGAAAGTAGATAAAATCTTAACACTTCGCCATCATAAACTTTAAGTGCATCTTTGATGAAAAAACTGTTTCCAAGACTTTTGCTCATCTTTTCGCCATCAATGTTTACAAAACCATTATGCATCCAATACGCCGCGATCTCGTGGTTTGTAGAACATCGTGTCTGCGCCGCTTCATTTTCATGGTGAGGAAAGAGCAAGTCAGCTCCGCCGCCGTGGATATCGATGGCATATTTGCCGACATCCTTACATGTAAGGTGCTTTTCTATCATCGCAGAACACTCTAAGTGCCATCCGGGACGACCTTTTCCAAAAGGAGAGTCAAAACTAATATCTCCATCAGCTACAGTTTTCCAAAGAGCAAAATCAGCGCTGTTTTTTTTCTCATTTGAGTTTAAAACCCTGTTTTGTTTTTCATCTTCGTTTTGAACTCTGTGGGAGATGCTAAGATATTCACTATCACTTGCCGTATCAAAATAGATATCGCCGTTACTTATCTGATAAGCGTGTTTGCGATCTAGGAGATTTTGTATCATCAAAAACATTGCGTCTAGTGATTCGGTAGCTTTTGGCTCGATGTCTGGTCTTTGAATGCCAAGATGTGCCATATCTGCGTGATACGCCTCTGTATATTTGTCTGTGATCTCTTTGATACTCACGCCAAGCTCAGTCGCTTTTTTGATGATCTTGTCATCAATATCTGTAATGTTTCTTGCGTATTTGACACTATAACCCTCAGCTCTTAAAACACGAGAAAGCAAGTCAAAGACAAGAGCACTTTTTGCATGTCCAAGGTGCGCGTCATCATAAACTGTAGGACCACAAACATACAAAGAAACTTCGTTTTTTTTAAGAGAAATAAACTCCCTTTTTATCTTTTGAACACTGTCAAATATGTACATGTAAGAACTCCTTAAGTAGCAATAATAAAATAGTTAAAACAACGGATCCACCCAGTAGATACAGAGCATGTTTTGTAAGAAAAATATCTAAAAATGGTTTCATTCCAAACACTCTTAAAGTCAAAACAAAACTAACTATTCCGCTGATAGTCGTTCCTAAAGCTAGCCCAGAAACACCAAGATAAGATACAAAACTCACAGAAAATACAATATCTGCTGCGAGCGCAAATGTTGTGATCTTAGCGGCTTTCATCTGTTGCTGTTGCGCATAAAGCCAAAGTGAAAAAAGTTTATTCAAACCAAAAGGCAGTAGCCCAATCATATACATTTTGAGTACCATTGAAGTGGTCGTAGCATCTTCGCTTGTAAATGCGCCACGTTGAAAAAGTGTTTTGATAATCTCATCTGCAAGAACCCAGCCAAAAAGGGTACTAAACGTTAGAATATACGCTAAAAACCAAAAAGCTTTTCGCATAGTTTCATGCGCTCTTTTTTCATCATTATTTTTTAATAATTTCGAAATTTTAGGAAATATAGCTATGGAAGTTGCAATGGCAAAAAGTGCGAGCGGAAGCTGAAAAATGCGGTTTGCATAGTAAAGATAACTGATCGATCCGCTTACTAAAAATGATGCCAGCCAAGTATCTAAAAACGAGGAAAATTGCGCTCCAGAATTTCCCCACATTGCAGGTAAAAACTGCTTGCGAAACTGTGTTGTTTCTTGCTTTACATGTAAGGATTTTCTTTTAAAATACTTAAGTCCGCCAAGAAGCATTTTTGAAAATCCGAGTCTATGGATTGCCCAAATATGCACTAAAAGTTGAAGAATTCCACCAGCGATAACGCCCCAACTTAGATAATAAACTATAACACTTTGAGATGAACCTTTTGAAAGATAAAGTGCGGCAATAAGAGTGATATTTAAAAGTCCTGTGGAAAATGCTGTAACGCCAAAATAGTGTTTGTATTGCAAGAGTGTACTAAAAAATGTGACGGCAAAAATAAGTGGCAAATAGTAAAAATTGATCGCTACATAGGGCGCTGCGATAGCAATGGTTTTTTCATCAAAACCTACAGCTAACATCTTCGTGGCAAAACTTGAAAAGATGGTCACCAAAAATGAAAGAAGCAAAATGATGGAGAGAAATATGACAAAGATGTGCACTGAAAAAAGGCTTTTTTTTGTAGAACGTGTAAACGAGGGTAAAAACACTTGAGTAAAAGCACCCTCAGCAAAAATACGGCGAAAGAGATTTGGAAGTTTAAAGGCTATGAAAAAAATGTCGCTGTAGATATTGGCTCCAAGGATAGAAGCGGTCAGAAGGTCTCGCACGAAACCGAGAACTCTTGAAAAAAGTATCCCAAAACCGTTGGTAAAAATTGCTTTAAACATAGTATTCTTTAATTTTTTGTGAATTTTACAATAGTTTAACAAAGATGATACTAAAATAGAACTCCTTAAATACAAAGAGAGATGATTATGGCATTTTTTGGTTCTAATAACGAGACTGATAATAAGCAAAAAGTTATCCGACCCATTGTGGTAAAAACGGATAATGTTACAAAAGAACTTACCAATATTGCATCTTCTAACAAAGTTGATCTCGCAACTTTAGATTTTAATATCTTAGAGATGCAGACATTAACTCGTAAAAAATCTTCTTCGAATAATGAGTTATTTAATGAGATCACTTCAACCCAATTAAAAGAACTGAGTCAGGGTGATCTGCTACTGAATCCTGACTTTGAGATTAAACAGACGTATGAGATAGAAGTTTTTACAAAAAAACCAAGACCAGCATATGATGGACTGGCATTTTCTGTAGGTGTCAATGCAACAATGTGCAAAGTTTTTTTAACAATTAAACAAGGCTCGAGCGCACCATTTGTTGAAACTTTTACCGAAGATTTTTTAGAACTTGTGAACAAAAAAAAGATCCGTGCAAATCTTTTGGTCGGACTTTTTGATGAGATGATGGGCGATGTTACCTCGAAGCTTAACGCGAGTATGATTGTAAATAAAGGGCTTCAATTTGATAAAAATGAAATTCTCATCGTCGCACAAGGAGTTGAACCTGAACCGACCATCAATGATGAACTTATATTGCACTTTAAAGACAAAAGCGAGAAGGAAAAAGAAAATAAAGTTGATTATTCAAAAAGAAATTATGTCATTAGTGTCGTCAAAGATGAGCTTCTTATAGAATATATCAAACCAAAAAAAGGGAGTTCTGGACGTAACTGTAGAGGTGAATTTCTTGCAGCGAAAGAACCTATTCTTTCAAATGAACCGACTTTTAAAGTAAGTGAGAAAATAGCTGTCATCGATACTCCAGAGAGTGTGCTGTATAAAGCGATAGAAAATGGTTATATTGTCTTTGAAAATGAGACTTATGATATCCGCGATGAACTTGATCTTACTGAGATCAGCTTTAAATCAACAGGCTCTATAGAAACAAAGCTTGATGCGGATGTAACTTTAAAAGTTAAAGAGAATGATATCTTTAAAGACGCCGTTGGTATGGGCATGGATGTGGAAGTAAGTGAGATTGACATTGATGGCAATGTAGGTCCTCATGCCAGAGTCCATGCGAAAAAAGCGAATGTCGATGGGCAAACACATAAAAGCTCTTACGTCGAAGCGGATGAACTTTCCATCAATGTTCACAAAGGTGAAGCACGAGGAATGAATGTGCATATCACAAGGCTTGAACAAGGAAGTGTTGTTGGAAATGTTGTAAATATTGCTCAGGCTATTGGTGGCAATGTTAAGGCAAAAGATGTGACTATTGAACTGCTTGGCTCTCATGTCAACATTACTGCAAGCCATTTTATAGAGATTAAAAAGATGCAAGGCAGTGAAAACAAATTTATTATTGATCCTCTTGCGATTGAGTCGATGAACGAAAATGTTGATGATAAAGAGCAAGAGATTGCAGTTCTTGATGAGAGACTGAGTTCGTTGAAAAAAGAGATAGAAAAATATACAACAGTTCTTAAAAATAATGAAAGCAGTTTTGTAGAAGTGAAAAAAAAGCTGATGCATTACAAAAAAAATAACATTGTGATGCCTGCTGCTTTTGTAAAATCATATAAGCAATATCAAAAACTGCAACAAAATCTAGCTGATCTTGTAAGTGAAGAGAGTGAAAAAAAAGAGCATCGCGAAAAAATAAATCTGGCTATCCATACAGTGCAAGAGGATATTTATAATGCAAGAGTGATAAATAGAGATAGATGGGTTGGCTACAATGAAATACGTTTTAAGCTTATAGACCCTCCAATGGATATTGTCTACACTCCTCGTGAAGACTCTCTTGAGAAAATATTTGCTCTAGTAAAAACAGAAGATGATAAGTATATTATCAAGGCGGTAAAAGAATGATAGTCGGAGTTGAAGGCGTAATAGAATATAAAGATCCAAGTGTTGTACATGTAAACGTCAATGGCATTGTTTATGAAGTATTTATCTCTTTGCAGAGTTATTCGGCGTTGCAAAAAGAGAGAGTCAAACTCTTTACTTCTCATATCATTCGTGAAGATGCTCAGCTTTTGTATGGCTTTATGGAAAAATCTGAAAAAGTGCTTTTTGAGCGTCTTATCAAGATCAACGGAGTAGGGCCAAAGGTCGCAATGGCGATCTGTAGCACCTTTACGCCATCAGCTTTTGCAGGCATCATCAACAATGGCGATATCAACGGACTCAAAAAAGTTCCGGGGATTGGTCCAAAAAATGCAGGGCGTATCTTGGTAGAACTCAGCGGTTTTGATACAATTCTGATCTCAAATGATTCTGCTGCGGATTCGACTGCCATAAGTGATGCGACATTGGCACTCGAGAGTTTAGGATTTAAAAAAGATCAGATATTAAAAGTGTTAAGTAGTTGTGTCAGTGAAGAGACTGCACCTCTTGTGCGAGAAGCATTAAAAAAATTACAAAAAATATAAAGGAATAGAGTGAAATTAGCAATATTATTTGGCGGGGCAAGTTTTGAACATGAGATCAGTATCGTTAGTGCTATTACAGTAAAAGAGAAATTACGTGGCTTTCAATTAGAGTTTATTTTTTGTGATCAAGATCATACTTTTTACCAGATCGATGCTTCAAAGATGAAAGCTGTGACTTTCTCAAGAGGCGAACATAAAAAGATGCCTAAACTCTCACTTATCAAAGGCGGGTTTGAAAAAAAATCACTTTTTTCAAGTGAAATGGTTGGAACGACTGTTTTAAATCTTATCCACGGCGCTGATGGCGAAGATGGGATTATCGCTTCACTTTTAGATTTTTATCATATCCCTTTTATCGGTCCTCGCCCTGATGCTTGTGTATTTAGCTTTGATAAACGTTATACAAAATACCTCTGCGATGCCTTACATGTAAAGAGTGTTGCGTATGAAACAATGAACAAAAATGATGAAAGAAAAATAGGTTTAGAATATCCAGTTATCATCAAACCTGCACGTCTTGGAAGCAGTATTGGTGTGAGTGTCGTCAAAAGTGAAAGTGAACTTGATTATGCTCTTGATGTGGCTTTTGAGTTTGATGAAAATGTTTTAATCGAGCCTTTTATCAACGGAGTAAAAGAGTATAACTTAGCTGGTTGTATGCTAGATGGCGAGATCAATTTTTCTATCGTCGAAGAGCCGCAAAAAAATGAGTTTTTAGATTTTGAGAAAAAATATATGGATTTTTCACGTTCGGCAACTGTTTCATCTGCTGAGATTGATGACAAACTTGTCACTGATCTTCAAAACACATTTGCAAAAATCTATACAAACCTTTTTGAGGGTGCGTTGATTCGTTGTGACTTCTTTGTGGTAGATGGCGAAGTGTATCTCAACGAAATAAACCCAATTCCAGGATCGATGGCAAACTATCTTTTTGCTGATTTTTCACATACGATAAGCAGACTCTTGACATCTTTACCAAGTAGAAAAAGAGCAAGCGTAGATTACCAATATATCCACTCCATCTCAAGCGCTAAGGGCAAGTAAGTGGCAGTTAAATCTATTCAATACAATAGACACACTTTTGATATCAGTTATGAGATACTAAACCCAGAGGCGAAGATAGACATTATCATCCTGCACGGCTGGGGATCAAATAAAAATCTTATGAAGCAGTCCTTTAGCCCATATATGGAGAAGTTTCGCCATATTTACATCGACCTTCCAGGATTTGGAAACTCTACATGTAACACCATTCTTACAACGGCTGATTATGCGCGCTTGGTCGAGCTTTTGATGGTTGATATAAATGCAAGTAAAAACATCATCGTCGGTCACTCTTTTGGCGGGAAAGTGGCACTTTTACTTGAACCGGAAGTTCTTGTTTTACTCTCAAGTGCCGGTATTTATACTGAAAAATCTTTTAAAGTAAAAGTAAAAATAGCTCTGTTTAAAGCACTTAAAAGATTTGGCTTTGCCAATGTTAGAAAGTTTTTTGTGGCAGAAGATGCAAAGACGCTC
Source organism: Campylobacterales bacterium (assembly GCA_038205935.1). GTDB lineage: Bacteria > Campylobacterota > Campylobacteria > Campylobacterales > Sulfurimonadaceae > Hydrocurvibacter. The sequence continues at coordinate 19,112 of JBBRBK010000026.1, read as the reverse complement.
AACACTTACATGTACGAAACTTTTAAGGGTGTTATCAATGAAGATTTTAGCCAAGAGTTTGCAGACTCTAAGTCCAAAGCACTTATTTGCTGGGGCAAAAATGACACAGCAACGCCTCTTTATTGCGGAGAAAAGATCGCAACTTTGATGCAAGGCTCAAAATTTGTGCCATATGATGGAGATCACTATTTCTTTATGAAACACGCAAAAGCTATTTCACAGCTTATCGAAGAAACATTTATAAAAAAACTGGAGCACTAATTTGGATTATATGGCTTTAACTCTCTTTCTCACAAATGTACTTTTCGTTACAACCCTCGGCTGGTATCTCATCACAAACCTTCAATGGTACGATTACAAGATCCAAAGAGTTGTACTCAACCATCACAAACGATGGTGGCATGTTGTTTATTTTCTTATCCCCTTTATTGCGTACTACACAGCAGGAAAATATTTTGTTATTTTCTTTTACCTCGTGGTACTTCCAGCACTCTTTCTTTGGAACAAAAAACTCGATAAACAACTTGTACTGACATGGAGAGTAAAAAGATTTCTGATCCTTTTAGTTTCAGTGACTCTTTTTAGCGATGCTCTATGTTTGATTAAACAAGGATGCGAAGTTTACGGTGTGCTTTTACCTTTAGTCGTGGCTTACATTGGTTCTACTTTGGTAGAAAAGTTTCTTTTTGCAGCCTATAAAAAAGAAGCAAAAAAACATCTTGGGTCAATGCAAAACCTTCAAATAGTGTGTATCACTGGAAGTTATGGCAAGACAAGTATCAAAAACTTTGTTGCAAGCATTTTGGCAAGCAAATACAAAGTCTACGCAACACCAAGAAGTGTCAATACCATCGGCGGGATCATCAGAGATGTAAATGAGTCTTTGCCTGAAGATACGCAAGTTTATGTCTGTGAAGCAGGTGCGAGAGAGATGGATGATATCCGTATCATCACTGAGTTTTTAGAGCCTCAAACTGTGGTCGTTGGTAAAGTCGGCTTACAGCATTTAGAGTATTTTAAAAACCTACAAAATATCATCGCGACCAAACTACAGATCATGAAATCTCCACGCTTAGAAAAAGCGTTTATACACACTTCTGTGACAGATGAGCCGCATGATAAGGTAACTTTTTTTGGAGATAATATCAAAGATATAGAAGCAAACCTCGAGGGAACTTCATTTACTTTACGCCCACAGGGCACTTCGCATGTAAACGCAGATGAAGAGCTAAAACTTCACACTGTCATCTTAGGTGAGTTTCAGACTATGAATATCGAAGCTGCAGTTTTGGTTGCAAAGCATCTTGGTCTTTCTGATGAAGAGATTACGAAAGCAGTCGCAAATCTCAAACCTGTCGAGCATAGATTACAACGCATCGATGCAGGTGGAAAGATCATTTTAGATGATGGCTATAACGGAAACATTGATGGAATGCTTGAGGGTGTTCGTCTATGTTCTCTTCATAATGGAAGAAAAGTGATTATAACTCCGGGTTTAGTTGAAAGTAGTGATGAGCTGAACTTACAGTTTATAGAAGCGGTCAATAAAGTCTTTGATATCGCCATCGTCACAAGTGCACTCAATTCTGAACTTTTTGATAAACATTTAACCGTTCATAACAAGATAATCCTCAAAGACAAAACAAAATTGACAGAAGTTCTAGGCGAACAAACAAGAGCAGGGGATATCATCCTTTTTGCTAACGATGCACCGAATTTTATATAAGAGAAGGAGTTCTTTTGAAAGATATCCTATATGCGCCTTGGCGTAGTGAGTATGTGAGTGGCTTACATGTAGAGGGTTGTGTGTTTTGTCATATCAGTTCACATGCAGTTGATGATACCTCTTTACATGTACTTTACCGTGACGAGCACTGTTTTATGGTTATGAATAAGTATCCATACACACCCGGGCATTTTATGATTATTCCTCATTTGCATACGGATAAGCTCGAAGAATTACCGAGTGAAACTTGGTTACATGTAAGCGATCTGGCACAAAAATCTGTACGTCTTTTAAAAGAGGGATTTAAAGCGCATGGCGTTAACATTGGGATGAATCTTGGTGAAAGTGGTGGAGCTGGCATCGCTGAACATATTCATCTTCATATCGTTCCACGCTGGCACAAAGATACAAATTTCATCACTTCCATCGCAAATACGAGAGTTTATTCGACAGATTTTGAGAAAATATATCAGCGTATTAAAGAGCTTATACCAATATATATAAAGAAATAACATGTTATTTATGAAATTGAGAGTACAATTCCGCGAAATAAATATTTGATTTCTAGGAAAAGTTTTTGCATACTTCTGAGATACGAGTTATCGTTTATAGCTTTCTTGCACTTATATTTTTTGGCACAGTTCTTCTACTTTTGCCATTTTCTCACCACGGGCATCTTAGCCTTATAGATGCAGTTTTTACTTCTACATCTGCAGTTTGTGTAACGGGTCTTATTGTAAAAGACACACCCGTAGATTTTACAACTTTTGGGCAGGTTGTTATCATGGTTCTTATCCAGATCGGCGGTCTTGGATATATGACGGCGGTAACATTTCTAGCCGTTATGCGCCGTCAAAAACTAGGCCATCGCGATCGCTTGATCCTCAAAGAATCTTTAAACTACCCCGGAATGGACGGGCTTGTAAGATTTTTAAAAGTGGTCTTTGCAAGCATCTTTTTAATAGAACTCATCGGTATGGTTGTCCTTACACTTCGTTTTTGGGTCGATATGCCATTTCTAAAGGCAATTTGGTTTGGCACTTTTCATGCTATATCTGCATTTAACAATGCTGGATTTTCTCTCTTTAGCGACAACTTGATGCGCTATAAAACAGACTTTGTCATCAATATTACGATCCCTTTACTCATCATACTTGGCGGTATAGGATATATGGTTATTACAGAGCTTTACTATTATAGAAAAAAGAGAATTTTACGTCTTTCTACAAATACAAAAATTATTTTACTTATGACAGCTATTTTAATAGTGACCGGAATACTCTTACTACTTTCTTTAGAGTGGAATACTGCATTTAAAGGTCTTTCTTGGGGACATAAAATTTTAGCAGCTTGGTTTACCTCGGTAAACTACAGAACTGCAGGATTCAATACAGTCGATCTCTCAACTCTCACAGGTGCAGATATGTTTTTTTCTACCTTCTTTATGATGATAGGTGGAGCACCAGGAGGAACAGCTGGTGGTATGAAAGTGACCGTTGTTGCTTTGGCTTTTATCGGTGTTTGGTATACAATTAGAGGTGATACGCATGCACATATCTTTCGCCGTTCTATTTCGGATTACCAGATTTCTAAAGCTTATGCGATCATTTTTATTTCATCGATTTATGTTGTTGCTTCTACAATTCTGCTGAGTGAGTTTGAGCGTACACCATTTTTACCCACTCTCTTTGAAGCTTGTTCAGCGTTCGCAACTGTTGGAATTTCTACGGGTAATGGAGGAGTTTTGAGCTTTAGTGCTTTGTTTAGCAATTGGGGAAAAATAAATATTATTATTTTAATGTTTATGGGACGTATTGGCGTTTTTGCATTTACTGTTATTATCATTGGAAAAGCGGTTCAAAGCCGCATTAAATATCCAGAAGCAAAGGTTATATTATGAAAAATTATGCAGTTATCGGCATGGGAAATTTTGGGTTTCATGTGGCAAAAGGGCTTGCACAACAGGGTGTAAATGTGATTGGTATTGATCATGATGAAGAACAGGTTCATGAGATTCACGAGTTTATCCAAGATATTGTTATCCTTGATTCAACAGATATTAAAGCACTCAGAGAAGCTGGCATAGCAAATGTGGATGTTGCCGTTGTGAGTATAGGTGAAGATATAGAAGCAAGTATTTTAACGGTTATGGCACTTAAAGATCTCGGCGTTGAAACAGTGATTGCAAAAGCGATAACAACAGTTCATGGACAGATACTTACAAAACTTGGTGCGACAAAAGTGATCTATCCTGAAATGGAATCGGCAAAAAAATTAGTGAAACAAATAGTTGAAAATATCAACTACGAGACTATAGATCTTTCTATTACAATGAAAATCGCAAAACTAAAAGTGCCAGATTTTTGGGTAGGAGTCTCTATTTTATCATCTGTGTTTGTAAATAATCATGAATTAAAGCCTATCGCTTACAAACATCAAGGGATTTGGCATACATCATTTGTAAATAATAATTTGCTTGAAAAAGATGACATAATAGTTGTTTTGGGAAATAGCACAAATATTGACGCGTTAAGTAAAAAAATATAGAAGTGTGAGAGTTTTAAAAAAAGCGCTTAATGCGCCTTTTTAGAGTGAAGAGCGTTTAGCTCCATTTTGATACCTGAATATAGAAAGAGTGCAAAAGAAAGAGTTGCAAAGGCAACTTTTGTCCACTCATCACCAACGATTGCCCAAACTAATCCAAATGCAAACATTACGCTAAATATGATAAACCAGTTTTTATCACTTTGACTTTTTTTCATTTTATGCACCTTATTTCCCTTTTTTTCTTGTGAGTATTATAGCAACTATGCCTAGAATTACCAAAAAAAGTATAATGTTTTCACCGACTGAAGATGCATCTAGCATAGAGACTCCTAAATTTTCCCATACTATACCATAGAACACTCTTTGTAATCAACTTGTAATCAAAACAGATTACTATACCGCTATCCAAATTAACAAAAAAAGGTAACATCAACATGAAAAAACTTGCATTATTAGCGCCATTAGCGGCATTAATGGTTACAACTAGTTCTCTGTCTGCTGCAGATTTCAAAGGAAGCGGCGCTTCTTTCCCATACAGTGTGTATCAAGCTTGGATCGGTTCTTACCATAAAGCTACAGGTACTCAGATAGATTATATCTCTAAAGGAAGTTCAGCTGGTATCAAAGATATGAAAGCTAGAGCTGTTGATTTTGCAGGTACTGATGCTCCTTTAAATCCTAAAGAGTTAGCGGAAGCAAAACTTTACCAATTTCCAGGTGTTGTTGGTGCTATCACTATGAGTTACAACATTCCAAATGCTAAAAAATTACAACTAAGCCGCGCGGCAATCGCTGATATCGCTCTTGGTAAAGTTGCATACTGGGATGATAAAGTTATCGCAGCTGCAAACAAAGGGATGAAACTTCCACACGAAAAAATCACTTTCGTTCACCGTGCTGATGGTTCAGGAACAACATTTAACTTTACTTACTACCTAAGTGTAATCTCTCCTGAGTGGAAAACATCTTTTGGTGTTCAAAAAGAACTTAACTGGCCGGGTGATCACCATGTTGGCGGTAAAGGTAACACAGGTGTAGCTGCACAAATTAAACAAACTCCATATTCTATTGGTTATGTTGATTATGCTGATGCAAAAGAAAATAATCTAGCTATGGCTACTGTTGAAAATAAAGAGGGTAAATTTGTTGCACCTACTTTAAAAGCATTCCAAGCTGCTGCTGCAAAAGCTGATCTTGATCCTAAAAAAGACTTCTTTGCGGCTATTGCAGATCCAAAAGGTAAAGATGTTTATCCAATCGTTGCTGCAACATTTATTTTAGTTCCTGCTGAAGCAAAAGAAATGGACAAAAAAGTTACAGCTTTCTATGAATGGTCATACAAACATGGTGACGCTGATGCTAGTAAACTTGGTTTCGTTCCACTTCCAAATGAACTTACTAAGAAAATCGAAACTTATTGGGCAGAAAAAGGTATCAAATAATACCTTTCTATCCTTCACAGCTTGGAGCTTTGACTCCAAGCTGAATCTTCTGTAATCAAGCTGTAACCAAACTATTTTACAATCTCGCCGAAAATATATTTTTAAAAGTGCATTTTATGCATTTTTTAAAATTTATAAAAAATGGTCTCTAATGGAAAAACTCTTTAAAACCGTCTCTTTTATGAGTGCTACACTTGTTATGGTACTTCTTGCGTCTATCTTTATCAGTCTTTTTCATTCTGCTAAACCCGCTATTGATGAGTTTGGATTTGGATTTATTACAGGAAAAGAGTGGGGAGTTGAAGTTCCTATAGAAAATCCTGTATCAACCGTAGTGACTACTACTGCAGAAAAAAAAGTAGAGGTAAAGCCACAAGAAGATGATAATAGTCTTGAATCAATGCTTAGCGGTGGAAATGATGATATTCCGACGAGAACTATCTTTGGTGGATTCATTCCAATCGTGGGTACATTACTTTCTACCTTGATAGCGATGGCTTTTGCTTTGCCTATTGCAATGGGAATCGCTGTTTTTCTAGCAGAAATTGCTCCAAAACAAATCTCAAATGTTGTGGGAATTGCAATTGAGCTTCTTGCGGCAATTCCTAGTATAATCTTTGGTATGTGGGGGCTTTTTTACTTCGCTCCTATAGTTCAAAGTTTTGTCGGTGGCTATCAAGTTTCACTTTTAACAGCTGGACTTGTTCTTGGAGTTATGATCCTTCCATTTATGGCAGCGATCACAAGAGATAGCATGCGAACAACGCCTGATGTTTTAAAAGAATCAGCGTATGCATTAGGTGCAACTAAATTTGAAGTGATCAAAGATATTATCTTTCCATATTCAAAAGCGGGAATCATCGGTTCTGTGATCCTGGCACTTGGACGTGCGCTCGGTGAGACGATGGCAGTTGCCTTCTTGATAGGTTCTGTTTATTCTTTACCAAAAGCGCTCAATTCTCCTACCATATCTATTCCAGTCGCTATGGCAAATAGCTTTGGTGAAGCAACAGGTATGAAAACATCGGCTTTATTTTATCTTGCATTTTTACTCTTTATCATTAGCTTTGCGGTGATATCGATTGCGAAGTTTTATTTTTTAAGAAAGGATAAATAATGAGATTGTTACTTAATAAAATCGTTCTTCTACTCTCTACGATCTCAGCGCTTATCGGTCTTGCTTTTTTAGGCTGGATTCTTTTTACACTTATCGCTAAGGGACTTGGCTCACTGCATTTCTCACTCTTTTTAAATGACTTGATTGACGGAGGTTTGAGAAACCTTATAGTAGGTCAGTTCATCATGGCTGGAATCGCATCAATCATCGGTATACCTCTTGGAATGATGGCGGGTATTTACCTCCAAGAGTATGGAAGTGGAAGATATGTAAGATTTATCCGTGATTTGAGTGACATTATGATGAGTGCTCCATCTATCGTTATCGGTGCTTTCGTTTATGCTATTGTCGTTGTTCCGATGCATGGAACAAGCGGGATTGCTGGAAGTATTGCTCTTGCTATTATGATGATCCCTATCGTTATTAATACGACGGATAATATGCTTTCTCTTGTTCCTCGTGAGTTACGTGAAGCGGGAATTGCTTTGGGTGCGAGCAAATATCGCGTTATCTTAGATATCATCGTGAAAGCTGCGAAAGTGGGAATTATGACTGGTTTACTGCTTTCTTTTGCAAGAATCATTGGTGAAACGGCTCCGCTTTTATTTACGAGTGAGACAAGTAACTATTTCTCAGTTGATCTTACTGAGGCGTATCCATCTTTAACAGTAAGTATCTATGCACTTGCAAATGATCCAACCTCTTCAAGCCGTGATCTTGCTTGGGCTGCATCATTTATACTTACGATGATGGTTTTAATGATCAATCTTCTAGGAAGATATATTACAAGAAAAAAAGGATAATTATTATGCCAATAATGAGTATAGAAGATTTTAGTTTTACATACGCTTCCGCGCCTGCAAGGTCGTTAAGTAATATCAATTTACCAATACAAAAAAACTGTATCACAGCACTTATCGGTCCGAGTGGATGTGGAAAATCTACGTTGCTTCGATCTTTAAACAGGATGCATGATCTTTACCCAAATAATGAGTATGAGGGTAAACTAATGCTTTTAAATCAAGAAAATAATGAGATGGAAAATATTCTTGATATTAAAAAAGAGAATGAGTTTATCGAGCTTCGTCAACGTGTGGGAATGATCTTTCAAAAACCAACTCCGTTTCCTATGAGTATCTTTGATAATGTTGCTTATGGTTTGCGTATATCAGGGATTAAAAATAAAACTGAGCTCAAAGATAGAGTAGAAGATGCCCTCAAAGGGAGTGCACTTTTTGGTGAAGTAAGCGATAGAATGAACAAAAGTGCGATGGGGCTGAGTGGTGGACAACAACAGCGTTTATGTATCGCGCGCGCGGTTGCTCTCAAACCTGAACTGCTTCTCTTTGATGAGCCGACTTCAGCACTTGATCCTATATCAACAGCTGCAATCGAAGAGTTGATCGTTGAGTTAAAAAAAGATATTAGTATTGCGATAGTTACACATAACATGCAACAAGCAAGCCGCATAAGTGACTATACGGCATTTATGTATCTTGGTGATCTTGTAGAGTATGGTGAAACGGAACAGATATTTTTGAATCCTAGAGAGAAAAAAACAGAAGATTATATTACGGGGAGATTTGGGTGATGTTAAAAACATACAGCAATCAATTAGACGAGATTAATGACAAAATAGTTCGTATTGCGGAAAATATTTTAGATGCAAATAAAGCTATCTTGAATGGACTTATGGAATGTGATAAAGCACTTTTGGAATCCGCAAAAGAAAGCTTGAAAAATATGAGCTCTAAAACGACTGAGATAGATAACAGTATTATAAAAGTACTTGCACTTTATTCCCCAGAAGCAAGAGATTTACGTCTTATAGTTTCACTTTTTAAGATCACAAATGAGCTTTTACGTGCATCTTCAAATACAAGAAGTTTCATAGCAGGGCTTAGTAATTATTGTACAGAGCTTGACTCGGTAACAGTAAAGGATTTTGCAGTTCCAATGCAAAGATCAACAGTAGAGTGTTTGATCACAGTTGTTGCAATGCTAAAAACCACTTGCTCTGATGAGACACAAGAGTTGTTCAATAAGCTACTTATCGGGGAGAGCAAGACAGATGATCTGTATGAGCTCTTACAAGAGAGTGTTTTCAAACAGGCTCCAAATATAGAAGATTTTGGTAAATTTACTAAAATCTTAAGTGCGCTTCGTAAAAGTGAAAAAATCGCAGATCGTTCTTTAGATGTTGGAACATTACTTCTTTTTGCAAGAGTCGGCGGTGAAATGGGTACTAGAGAGTAATCTCTACCCATATAATATCTTTCTTCTAAAGAGATTCACTTTACGCTCTTTTTTACTTTAAAATCTTGAACATTCTCCACTTTAATTAAACCTTCACTGCAGTTCCACTATAATTCCGACAATTTTTAGTACATCGGGGTAAAATAAGTATGGATATTAAAACAATCAACAGTATGGAAAAGGCTTCGGTACAGATACAGCCAAGTGGATATGCGAGGTTGTTACTCGCATTTTTATTTATAGCACTTGTGTTTATTTGGAGTACTTTTTCCCATGATGGAGACCATTACAACATATTTTTAACTATCGGTGCTGTTTTTGGTGCATACATGGCGATGAATATAGGTGCAAATGACGTAGCAAATAATGTTGGACCGGCAGTTGGCTCAAAAGCACTTACAATGATGGGTGCGATCGTTATTGCCGCTATTTTCGAAGCTGGCGGTTCTTTTATCGCTGGTGGTGATGTTGTAAAAACAATACAAAAAGGGATTATCGATCCTAGTATGATAGCAAATCCTGATATCTTTATCTGGGCTATGAGTGCGGCACTTTTAAGCGCTGCTTTATGGCTGAATCTTGCTACTTACCTTGGTGCTCCAGTTTCTACGACACATGCGATTGTTGGCGGCGTTATGGGTGCTGGAATTGCTGCAGCTGGTTTTGGCATCGTTGCTTGGGACAGTGTTGGAGCGATTGTTGCGAGTTGGATTATTTCACCACTCTTAGGTGGAATTATAGCCGCAGGCTTTTTGTATTACATCAAGAAAAATATTGTTTATTCTGAAAATATGATCGAAAGTGCAAAAAAAGTAGTACCTGTACTTGTTTCACTTATGTCTCTTGCTTTCATTACTTACCTTATCTTAAAAGGTGTCAATCATCTCATCGAAGTGAGTTTTCTTACAGCTCTTAGCGTAGGAACGATATCTGCTATCATCATCTTTTTTGTTATAAAACCTAGAATTATTCGTTCTGCAGATAAAGTAGAGCAAACAAGAAACGGGGTTAATTCTCTTTTTACGATTCCTCTTATTTTTGCAGCAGCGCTTTTAAGCTTTGCACATGGTGCAAATGACGTTGCAAATGCCATCGGACCATTGGCGGCTATCAACGATGCCATTATGGGCGGAGCGATCAACAAAGAGGTTGGTATTCCACTTTGGGTCATGGGCGTTGGTGCTATCGGTATCGTTGTAGGGCTTTCTCTTTATGGACCAAAGCTTATCAAAACTGTAGGAAATGAGATCACAGAGCTTGACCAAATGCGTGCGTTTAGTATTGCTATGGCTGCGGCTTTGACCGTTATTGTCGCTTCTCAGCTTGGGCTCCCTGTTTCATCTACTCACATCGCAGTTGGTGGTGTTTTTGGTGTTGGCTTTTTACGTGAATATCTTGACCGTGGAGAATCAAAATTTTTAGAAACTGTCAGAGGAAAATTTAAAGCGGATAAAAAAGAGCTAGATGATATGCGTGCAGAACTCAAAGAACTCGATGCACTTGATAATAAAACGCAACAAAATTATGAAAGAATAGTTCAACTTTTTAAAGGGATTGATGATAAAGAAGAAGTAGTTAAACTGGAGAAAAAAGAGTACAAAGGTGCGAAAAAGATCAAGTATGTAAAACGTGATGCTGTTAAAAAGATCATTGCCGCTTGGATTATTACTGTTCCGGCTTCTGCAGTTTTAAGTGCTGCAGTCTTCTTTATGATCAAAGGGATTATGAGCTAAGTAAGCTCATATTTCCATCTTTAAGCCATTTTTCTACAAAATCTTCCTCTATTATAAAAATCACGCAAAAATTGTTCCATATTTTACATCTGTTTTAGGTTCTTTTGTCTAAAATAAAGAAAATTAATTTTGGAATATTATTTTATGAGAATCGATAAATTTTTAAACAGTGTCAATCTTACAAAAAGACGTTCTATCGCTCAGGATATGATCGCAAACGGTGTTGTGAGTATCAATACAAAAGTGGTTAAACCGAGTAAAGATGTAGCGGTTGGAGATATCATCAGCATTGCATATTTAAGCGGAGAAAAAAAGTATCAAGTACTTTTTCTTCCTACTATCAAAGCTACTCCAAAATCTGAACAGGACAAATATATTAAGGAGGTTTCATGATTTATGAAGACTCTTTGAAACAGTTTGAAGATCTTTTTAATCATGAGATGAATGATGAGCAGATGCATGCATTTTTGAGAGATCTGCGTTTGGATGAATCTACAAGTGTGGAGACCATTGCCGCCGCTGCACACGTTATGAGAGAGAATTGTATACCCTTACATGTAAGCCCAAAGATCAAAGATAAACTCATAGACATCGTCGGAACTGGCGGAGATAAGATAGGTAGTTTCAATATCTCATCTACTGTGTCTTTGATTGTTGCATCTGCTGGAATTTATGTGGCAAAACATGGAAGCCGTTCTGTGACTTCAAAATCTGGAAGCGCAGATATGTTTGAAAAACTTGGAATCAGACTTGATCTTAGCGCACAAAACAGTGCAAAACTTTTAGAAGAAACAGGATTTACTTTTATGTTCGCACAGAACTATCATCCGGCTATGAAATTCATTATGCCTATACGCAAGACGATTCCCGATAAAACCATTTTTAATATCTTAGGTCCGCTTACAAATCCTGCAGGTGTGAAAAAAACACTTTTGGGTGTTTTTGATAAATCATTCGTGCCAAAACTTGCGAATGCTTTACATGTAAATGGTTCAACCGATGCTTTAGTCGTTTCATCTAAAGAACATATGGATGAGATCAGTATCTCAGATATTACTTACTGTGCAAAACTCAAAAACGGCGTTATCGAAGAGTTTATTCTTGATCCTATAAATTATGGGATAAAAAGAGCACCGCTTGAAGCTATCGTCGGTGGCGGGGGCGAAGAAAATGCAAAGATTTTAAGAGATATCTTTGATAATCGTGCCACAGATGCACAAAGAGATATTGTGCTCATTAACGCAGCAGCGGCTTTTGTCGTAGATGGAATAGCAAGAGATTTTCAAGATGGTTTAGAGATCGCAAAAGATGCCATTCATTCAGGTCGTGCAAAAGAGAAACTTCGCCAAATTATAGAAGTGTCATCAAAACTATGAGAGAGTTTATTTTAGGGATACAGAATCTCGCAGAACTCACAAAAGAAGTGATGCAACTTCTTCCAAATGGCGGTGTTGCGATCCTTCGCGGCGATCTCGCAGCTGGAAAGACCACATTTGTAGCAGCTTTTGCTAAAGAGTTTGGCCTTGACGATGCTGTAACTTCTCCGACCTTTTCGTTGCAACAGTGTTATGGAGAAAATATTTTTCATTACGATATTTATAACCACGGCATAGAACACTTCATCGCTCTTGGAATGCTTGAAGAGTTAGAGCGCGATGGATACCATTTTGTGGAGTGGGGCGATGATACGCTTAGTAGTATTTTATTTAGCGCAGAGATTCCAGCCATAATCATAAGTATAGAAAAATTGGATGATAAAAGATTATACAAGGTAGAAAATGCATACATTAAAAGCTGAAAATCTAACAAAGAAGATCAAAACTTTAGAGATAGTGCACGGGATGTCGCTTGAGGTAAAAAGCGGCGAAGTTGTGGGATTACTCGGACCAAACGGAGCTGGTAAAACAACCACTTTTTATATGATCTGCGGACTCGTCGAAGCTAGCAGCGGAGATGTTTTTTTTGATGGAGAAAATCTTTCAAAAATGCCTCTTCACATGCGTGCACAAAAAGGTATCGGCTACTTGCCTCAAGAAGCTTCGATCTTTAAAGATTTGAGTGTTGAAGATAATCTTTTAGTCGCAGCACAAGCTTCAAAGATGAGTAAAGCCGAGCAAGAGACTCGCATTAATGAGCTTCTTGATATGTTCAATATCGAGCCGATTCGTTACCGTGATGGTATTAGTCTCAGCGGTGGAGAACGCCGTCGTGTGGAGATCGCCCGAGCTCTTGTCAATAGACCAAAATTTTTGCTTTTAGATGAGCCTTTTGCCGGAGTAGATCCTATCGCCGTTTTGGACATTCAAAATGTTATCAAACAGCTTGTCAGTTATGATATCGGTGTTCTTATCACTGACCATAATGTCCGAGAGACTTTAGCGGTTTGTGACAGAGCGTATGTCATCAAATCAGGTGCGCTTTTGGCGAGTGGGACAAGTAAAGAGATTAGTGAAAACGCTGATGTACGAACACACTATCTTGGGGAGGATTTCAAGTTTTAGGACTTGAAATTTTAAGGGATTAGATGGCTACTTTAAGAGTTACGCAAAGTGTTGAGACAAAAAATAAACTCTCTAACACTTTGCGTAACTGGCTGCCAATACTACATTCAAGTCTGAGTGAACTCGGCGAGGTGATGAACCCTTTTGTGGAGTCCAATCCTGTTGTAGAAATTAGCTCAGGATTTGAAGAAAATTTTGAAAGTAGAATTCCAAGAAAGCTTATCTCAAGCAGCGTAGCAAATTCACGAACAGAGCAGATAGAAGCGCTGACCATCCAATCACGTTCACTTTATGATGTACTTGACGAACAGCTTGAAGCGCCTCTTTTTCCAACACCCATTTCTCAGAAAATAGCTCAGTTTGTCGTTGCCAATCTTGATGAAAATGGCTACTACGAAGGTGATAGCGAACTTTTTTGTGAGCAAAATAGCATTACTTTAGATGAGTTTGAAAAGGTAAGAAAACGCTTTATTTATGTCGATCCCGTTGGCATTGCGGCAAAAGATCTTTCAGAATCATTTTTATTTCAGCTTGAAAATACGCAGATAAGTGATAAAGCGTATGAATTGGCTGTCAAACTTATTTGCAATCTCCAAGAGATGCACACTTTTAGTAGCGATCCACATTACGCCGAAGCTCTCAAAGTTATCGGCAGTTTTAAAAACCCTCCTGCCATCGAGTATCTTGAAGATTCTACTCAAGTCATTCCTGATTTGATGATCTTTTTTGATGATGAAAACGGCATCGAAGTCAAGCTCAACGACAGCTACTATCCGACTATCAATATCAACACCGCTTACGGAGTTGAGCACGAATTTATCTCTCAAAAGATCAAAGAGGCGAAAAGCCTTGTAGACGCGCTTGAAATGAGAAAAGCGACACTTTACAAAGTAGGGCTGATGATCGTTGAATATCAGTATGATTTTTTTACAGGCGGCGATATCAAGCCTTTGACTTTAAAAACTTTAGCCGATGAGTTTGGGCACAATCCCTCGACTATTTCGCGAGCAATTGCAAACAAATATATTGCTTGTGATCGCGGTGTATTCGCTATGAAAGAGTTTTTTACAACTGCCATAGATGAAGATACTTCAAACGCTGCTATCAAAGATTATCTGCTTCGCATTGTCAAAGAGGAATCATCAAAAAAACCGCTCAGCGATATGAAACTCTTAGAGATGATACAAGAGAATTTTAAAGTCACAATGGTTCGTCGCACCATCGCAAAATACAGAAAACAGCTCAATATTGCAGGTTCAAGTGAAAGAAAAAAACTCTATCATCTTGGTAGCTGAAGTGAAAAAAAGACTCGACGATGAAGTCTTAAAACGCAATCAGCTCAGCGAGATAACGCTTGAAAAACTTGATCCCATAATGGTCGCTCATCGTCATAATGACGAAACCATCTCTCTTATCTGTGCTCTTTTTTCTTACGGGAACGTCAAACAGATAGTGAAGTTTTTAGATTCGCTTGATTTTTCACTCTTAAAGTCAAGCGAAAAAGAGATAGCAGAAACTCTAAAAAATCATTATTACAGATTTCAAATAAGTGAAGATGTTATCGCACTTTTTATCGCACTCAAACGCCTGCAAACAAAGACAACACTCGAAGCAGTCTTTAAAAGCGGATATGAAAAAGAAAACAGTGTCATAGATGGCATCAACGAACTTATAAAAATGATGCAACAAATTTATCCATATTCTTCAAGAGGCTATGATTTTTTAATCTCAAAAGTCACCATAAAAACAAAGGGAGCCGGGGCATTAAAGCGTTGGATGATGTATCTTAGGTGGATGGTGAGAGATGACAATATCGATATGGGATTATGGAGCGGAGTGGACACAAAAGATCTCATAATACCGCTTGATACACATACCTTTAAAGTCTCCCAAAAACTAGGACTTTTAACGCGTAAAACCTATGATTTGCAAGCCGCCATAGAGCTTACATGTAAGCTGCGAGAGTTTGATATAAATGATCCGCTCAAGTATGATTTTGCGCTTTATAGGATCGGACAGGAAAAACTTCTTTAACAATGAGTAAATATCCATAAATGGCGTTTTTATCAAACTAATTTTAGTGTGGTATTGCTATAATCACGAACTTTAATTAGTAATTAAAAGAGAAGAGGTAGCAACATGAAAGGCATCATCCTAGCCGGAGGTTCTGGCACACGACTGTATCCCATCACAAAAGGTGTGAGTAAACAGCTGATGCCCATCTATGATAAACCGATGATCTACTATCCTCTTTCTGTGCTGATGCTCGCTGGCATCACTGAAATTCTCATTATCTCCACTCCAAAAGATCTTCCAAGATTTGAGGAGCTTTTAGGTGATGGAAGTGATATCGGGATGCAGTTTTCTTATGTTGTACAACCTTCTCCTGATGGACTTGCTCAAGCTTTTATCCTTGGTGAAGAGTTTTTAAACGGCGATGATGCCTGTTTAGTTTTGGGTGACAATATCTTCCACGGTCACGGTCTTACAACTCTTTTAGCGCAGAGCGTTAAGCACGCCCAAGAGGAAAACAAAGCAACCGTATTTGGCTACTATGTTAGCGATCCTGAGCGTTATGGCGTGGCGGAGTTTGATGAGGCGGGAAATGTGACAAGCATAGAAGAAAAGCCCACTGAACCAAAAAGTAACTATGCTGTTGTAGGCCTTTACTTTTACCCGCGTGATGTCGTGCAAAAAGCCAAACTCGTCAAACCCTCAGAGCGTGGAGAGTTAGAGATCACAACGCTTAATCAAGATTATCTAAACGAACAAAGACTCAAAGTTGAGCTTATGGGTCGCGGATATGCGTGGCTCGATACTGGAACTCACGAGAGCCTTCTTGAAGCAAGTCAATTTATCCAGACTATTGAAAACCGTCAGTCTCTTAAAGTCGCGTGTATCGAAGAGATCGCTTATGAAATGGGTTATATCTCTAAAGAAAAACTCTTAGAACTCGCAGAGCCTTTGAAGAAAAATCAATATGGTCAGTATCTTATCCGCAGAGCTTCTCAGCCAAGAGGATTAGGAAGATGACTTTTACTAGAACTGCCATACCTGATGTCATCATCATCGAGCCAAAAGTGCATGGAGATGATCGTGGTTACTTCGTTGAGACGTTTCGCGGCGATAAACTTGAAGAGTTTTTGGGCTACAAAATCAACTTTTGCCAAGACAATGAAAGCAAAAGCTCTCGCGGAGTTTTAAGAGGTTTACATTATCAGCTTCCTCCACATGCTCAGACAAAACTTGTGCGTGTTATCCAAGGGCGTGTGCTTGACGTGGCTGTAGATATCAGAAAAGGAAGCCCAACATTTGGCTTACATGTAAGTGTTGAACTCAGTGGAGAAAACAAAAAACAGATGTTAGTTCCTCGCGGTTTCGCTCACGGATTTGTAGTGCTTGAAGATGATACGGTATTTGCTTATAAAGTAGATAACTATTACTCTCCAGAGTGTGACAGAGGCATAGCCTTTGATGACGAAGCCTTGAACATCGACTGGTTAGTGCCACATAATGAACTCAATCTGTCTGCAAAAGACAAAGTACAACCCAAACTTGCAGAGACAAATGATCTGTTTGAAAATGGCGTGAACTATTATGAATAATATTTTAGTCACAGGTTCAAATGGACAATTAGGTTCTGAGATAAGAGTATTATCGTCTGCTTATAACTATAACTTTTTTTTCACAGATAGAGAAAGTTTAGATATTTCCAATCAAACCGCCGTTAAAAACTTTATAGAAGAAAATAATATCAACACCATTATCAACTGTGCAGCATATACAGCGGTAGATAAAGCAGAATCCGACGCAGAAAACGCAGACAAGATAAACCACTTAGCGGTTAAAAACCTCGCAGAGATCGCAAACGAGAAAGATATCAAACTCATCCATATCTCTACAGATTATGTGTTTGATGGTAAAAACTTTAAGCCTTATGCAGAAGATGATACTACAAATCCAAACGGAGTTTATGGAGATACGAAGTTAAAAGGCGAAAAAGCATTCTTACATGGTAGCCCTAAAAACTCACTCATCATCCGTACTTCATGGGTTTACTCATCATTTGGAGCCAACTTCGTAAAAACGATGTTACGTCTGGGCAAAGAAAAAGAATCTTTAGGCGTGATATTTGACCAAGTAGGAACTCCGACTTATGCAAGAGATTTGGCAAAAGCGATACTAGATATATTGCCAAACATCAAAAATGAAAAACCAGAGATTTACAACTACTCAAACGAGGGTGTTCTAAGCTGGTATGACTTTGCAAAAGAGATTATGCGTATGGCAAAGCTCGATTGTCAGATCAATCCTATCGAAACATATGAATACCCGACACCAGCGCAAAGACCGCATTACTCACTACTCAATAAAGCAAAGATAAAAAAAGAGTTCGGCATCACAATACCTTTTTGGAAAGACTCTTTGGATGAGTGTTTAAAAACTATGGGAGAAAGAAAATAATGAAAAAATCAATACTACTAACAGGTACAGCAGGATTTATAGGTTCAAACTTCGTGCCTTACTTTTTAGATAAATACCCAGAATATAACTTAGTCAATTTAGACCTTTTAACATACGCAGGAAACCTTGAAAACCTTAAAGAGTGCGAAGGCAATCCTCGTTATAAGTTTATCAAAGGCGATATCTGCAATCGTGAATTGGTTGAATTTATCTTTACTGAGTACGACATTCAGGGTGTTATCCACTTCGCGGCAGAATCACATGTAGATAACTCCATCAAAAATCCTGGAGTATTTATACAAACAAACGTCAATGGAACTTTTACGCTTCTTGACGCGGCATATAAATATTGGATGGAAAAACCCTTTACATGTAAGCCAAATTATCAAGATTGTAGATTCCACCACATCTCAACCGATGAAGTGTATGGAACACTTAGTCTTGATCCAAGTGATTTGTTCACAGAGTCCACTCCATACGCTCCAAACTCTCCTTACTCAGCGAGTAAAGCATCAAGCGATATGATTGTGCGAAGCTACCAAGAGACTTACGGTATGGACACAGTCATCACAAACTGTTCAAACAATTACGGCCCAAAACAACATGATGAAAAGCTGATCCCGACTATCATACGAAAAGCTTTGGCAGGTGAGAGTATCCCGATATACGGTGATGGTAAAAACATCCGAGACTGGCTCTATGTACTTGATCACTGTAAAGGGATCGATTTAGTGTATCACACAGGAAAAACGGGCGAAGTTTATAACATCGGCGGAAGAAATGAGAGAACAAACCTTCAAATCGTTGATGCGATTACAACTATCTTGGATCAAAAAGTCCCACTTGGAAAAAGTTACAAAGAACTTATAACTTTTGTAGAAGACAGAGCAGGGCACGACAGACGCTACGCCATAGATGCCACAAAACTGGAAAATGAGCTTGGCTGGAAAGCTGATGAGAACTTCGACACAGGGATTATTAAAACTGTTGAGTGGTATTTGAAGAAATATAACTGAACACTAGAATATGTTTTATAGATTGTTAGAAGATATTTTGCCAAGTTATCAAAGAGTGTAATAATGGAAAATTTTATTCTTATTTTATTGTGTCTTGTACTTGGCTATGCAATTCAAAAGTTTCATATCTTCTCAGAGGATGCGCCAAAAACTCTCAATCAGTTTGTCATCTTTGTCTCACTTCCTGCGATGATCCTCTTGCAAGTTCCGAAGTTGACATTTTCACATGAGCTTTTTATCCCTATCATTATCGCTTGGATAGTTATGACAGTGAGCGCTGTTTTAACCCTTGTTCTAAGCCGTTTTTTTG
>JBBRBK010000025.1:0-27113 GCA_038205935.1 Campylobacterales bacterium | reverse complement strand
AGATATAATTTCGCTAAAAAAAGGGTAACAAATGTCAAAATTTACAAATGTAGACGTAGTAAAAGAAGCAAATATCTATTTTGGCGGAAAAGTTACTAGCCGCACAATCGAATTTGCTTCTGGAGAGAAAAAAACTTTAGGCATTATGCTTGAGGGCGATTATACTTTTGGCACTGCGGATGCAGAGATCATGGAGATACTAGTAGGCGAGATTTCAATCAAACTTCCTGGGAGTGATGCATTTGTCGATATGCAAGCACCTTGCGTGTTTGAAGTACCAGCTAACAGCTCATTTGATATCAAAGTAAAAACTATAACCGACTACTGCTGTTCATACATAGCTTAAGTTTTAGAGGAGATTTACTCCTCTAAGGCTTCAAACATATCTTTAGACACACCACAATCTGGACAAACCCAATCATCGGGAATATCTTCAAATGGAGTTCCAGCGGCGATACCGCCATCTTCATCTCCAACCTCAGGATCATAAATATAATCACATACAGTACAAATATATTTTTTCATAACTCTCACCTCGTAAATAAAATTTACTCAAATTATAAAAGAGCAAAGATAATAAAAAAAGTTTTTCTTAAACTAGTACGATTTTAAGAGCTTCTCTAAAGGTTTTATCCCTTTATAATGATACTCTGTATAAAATAAGCCTTATTGAGTAGAGAGAAATGACATGACAGATCCATTTAAAGATTATAAACCTGAAGTCGTTACCTATGATGAAGAGATTGATGGTGGCGGTGAACACCTTATTCGTGATGATCTCATGAGCGAAAAAGAGATGCTCAAAGCCAAAATAACAAAAGCAAAAGCAGCGAGAAAAGGAAATCAAACCAATTATCGCCAACCTATACGCACAGAAAATGAGGTAAAATGATACAAGAAGCACACAATGCTTACAACAGCAAAGATTATGTAAAAGCATTTGAACTCTACACACTTTTGAGTGATGCATCAAACGAAGAAGCACAAACTTCTTTGGCTTACATGTACCAAAATGCTCAAGGATGTGAGCGAGATATGGACAAAGCAATCGCACTTTACTGGGCAGCGGCAGAAAAAAAACAGCCTTATGCACTTTATAACTTGGCACTTTTTTATGCAAACGGTCAACATGGAGTTCCATTTGATCAATATAAAGCGCATGAGCTCTTTTTAGAGTCGGCAGTTCGCGAAGCAGTACCAGCGATGTATGAAGTGGGTGTGATGTTTGAAAAAGGTCTTGGATGTATCTGTAGCTTCAGCGAAGCCGCATTTTGGTATGAAGAAGCTGCAAAACGCGGACATCCTGAAGCTTTTAATAATCTCGGCGTTTTATATAAAGATGGACATGGCGTATCTCAAGATGAGAAACGTGCATTTATCTGCTTTTCCCGTTCAGCCGACGCAGGACTCAAAGAGGGAATTTACAATCTAGGTCTCATGTATGACCAAGGTCTTGGATGTGAAGAAGATCATGACAAAGCGCTTGATCTTTGTCGAAAAGCTGCATACCAAGGGCATGAAAAAGCAAAAGAGATCATCAAATCTTTGCAAGAAGATGGAAAAATAGTTTTTTAAAAGGACGCATTTGTTCACAGGACTCATACGCGAAATGGCAGAAGTCAAAGCTTTTGCAAACAACACTCTCACTCTCCGCGCAAAATACAAGGCAGGCATCGGTGATTCTATCGCCATAAACGGTGCTTGTCTTACAGTGACTGCTCTTCATAGTGATGGTTTTAGTGTCGAACTCTCACCTGAGAGCCAAAAGATTTTAGCTTTGGAAAACTACAAAAATAAAGTCCATATCGAACCTGCTATGAGTATGGGTGATAAGTTTGAAGGACACATTGTTCAAGGGCATGTGGACACACTTGGAACTGTTACATCCATCAAAAACAGCGGTAATAGCTATGATGTTTTTATCTCAGTTGAAGCAAAATTTATCCCTTACATTGTCCCAAAAGGTTCTATCACTATTGATGGTGTGAGCTTGACTGTGAATGAAGTTTTTAAAGATTCTTTTCGTCTGACTATTATCCCACACACGATGAAGGAAACTCTTTTTGCAACTTATAAAAGCGGCTCACATGTAAACATCGAGACCGATATGTTTGCTCGCTATATCGCCCATATTTTAGAGCATAAAAGCGCGCCTGCCGCGTCATGGGATGAAGTAGATAAAATAAGTTCACTCTACTAAGATGAGTGATAAAGCTGTCGCCCTTAAATACGACAAGGAACAAGACGGCGCGCCACGCGTTATCGCATCGGGTAAAGGTGAGATTGCACAAAAGATCATTGAAAAGGCGCAAGAGTTTCATGTGCCCATCTTTTGTAACCAAGAGCTTGTCAATTCTTTGATAAACTTGGAAATCGACAAAGAGGTACCTCCACAACTTTATAATGCTTTAGTTGATGTATTTCTCTGGCTGATGAAGAATGAATCAAAACTCTAAAGGAGTATTTTTATCATGAGCGACAAAAAGATAATTGGAAGAAAAGAGCTGATCTCCATTGAAGATCTTCAGCTCTACGACCTTGATGCCAAAATAGATACAGGTGCTGATTCCAACGCTCTGCACTGTGATGACATCATAATCGATGAAAATGGAAATGTGACTTTTACGCTTTTAGATGAAGTCCACGCTTCTTACCATGGCAAAAAAATAACGCTACCAATCTATAAGATCAAGAAGATAAAAAGCTCAAACGGCATCGTACAACATAGACCATCCATTCAAGTGACGGTGACATTTTTTGGAAAGAGTTATAAAACCGTCATTTCGCTCACAAACAGAGCGGATATGAAATATCCTATGCTTATCGGCAGAAGATTTCTATCAAATAAATTTTTAGTTGATGTCTCAAAAGAGTATCTGGCAAAACCCCAAACTTACGAAGGAAAATTATGAGACTCTATATACTTTCAAGAAACAAAAATCTTTACTCAACAAGAAGACTGCTAGAAGCAGCTAAAGCCAAAGATTGGGAAGTCCAAGTAGTTGATTATCTCAAATGTTCTATCGAAATTATGAAGGGCGAACTCAGAGTCATCTACAATGGAAAAGAACTTCCAGCACCTGATGCCATCATCCCTCGCATTGGTGCGAGCCGCACATTTTTTGGTACTGCCATGGTACGTCACTTTGAGATGATGGGCGCATTTTCAACCTCTGGAAATTTGGCAATTGCCAGAAGCCGAGACAAACTTAGAAGCCTTCAGATTCTTTCTAAAAATGGTGTCGATCTGCCAAAAACAGTCTTTGCATCCAATAAATCGAGCGCAAAAGATGTGATCGAGCTCAGTGGTGGAGCGCCTTTGGTACTTAAAATTTTAGAGGGTACACAAGGTGTCGGCGTCGTTTTGGTCGACAGCGAAAAAGCAGCGAAATCAGTCCTCGACGCATTTTATGGCATGGATGTCAACCTTCTTGTTCAAGAGTATATAGAAGAAGCAGGAGGCGCTGACATACGAGCTTTTGTCGTTGGCGGCGAAGTTGTTGGAGCTATGAAACGTCAAGGTGCGGAGGGAGATTTTAGATCAAACCTGCATCAAGGCGGAAGTGCGAGTGCACATAAACTTACAAGAAAAGAAAAAACCACAGCCATTGCTGCTGCAAAATCGATGGGACTTGGTGTATGCGGAGTCGATATGATCCCCTCTTCTCGTGGTCCGCTTGTGATGGAAGTAAACTCTTCTCCAGGATTAGAGGGTATAGAAAAATCAACCAATATCGATATCGCCACTAAAATCATGGACTATATAGAAAAGAATGTCACACCAAAAAGTGATACAAGTACAAAACGTAAAAAGATCAAGAAGGATATCATTGGAGCCTAAATGCTAAATGAACCGTTTATAATAGCCGGTATAAAAATAGAAAAAAACTCGGATGTGCTTATCAATATTGATCTACCTAAACTCTACAACACACCTACAGAACTTCCTATTCGAGTGATTCGCGGTAAAAAAAGTGGTCCTGTTGTCTTTATCAGCGCTGCTATCCATGGAGATGAACTTAATGGCATAGAGATTATTAGACGTTTAGGCAAGCTGGAAATCCTACAAAAACTGCGCGGTACACTTATCTTGGTTCCCATAGTCAATGTGTATGGAATTATGACACTTTCTCGCTATCTTCCAGACAGACGTGACCTCAACCGTAGTTTTCCAGGAAGCGCCAAAGGCTCGCTGACAAGCAGAGTTGCAAAAATATTTTTTGATGAGATTGTAAGTAAATGTACTCTTGGCATCGACCTGCATACTGCCTCTATCCATAAATCAAACCTTCCCCAAGTTCGCACAAATATAGAAAATGAACATACTTTTAGACTCGCTCTTGCCTTTGAAGCTCCCGTCATTTTACACTCAGAACTTCGAGATGGTTCTCTTCGCTCCGTTGCTCAGGAAAACGGCGTTCCGATTCTTTTATATGAAGCAGGAGAAGCTCTAAGATTTGATGAGACGAGTATTCGTATCGGTGTAAGAGGCATCATTAATGTTTTACGAGAAAATGAGATGCTTCCAAAAAGAAAAGTGAAACAAGCTCTCAAAACTCCCATCATCACAAAGACAAGTCAGTGGGTACGCGCAGGCGAGAGTGGAGTTCTTAGAACCATCAAACCTCTTGGAAGCACGGTTATAAAAGATGAAATCATCGCTTATACGGACAACCCTCTTGAAGATGGAAGTTTTGAGATCATAGCACCCTTTGATGGCGTGATTATAGGTAAATCTGAGATTCCCCTTGTACAAGAAGGAGACGCTGTTTTTCATATAGCAAAATTTAGAGATCTTGATGGTGCGGAAGAGAAAATCGAATATTACAATGAAGAGATTTTAGAACAAAGCGAATTTTTAGAACTGCATGAAGAGGACACGATAGAATGATACAAGAACAGTTTTTCGATATTTTAAAACAGTTGATCCGAATCCCGAGCGTTGTTGGAGAAGAACATCCCTTTTTTATGTTTGTAAAACGTGAACTTGAAGAGATGGAAGTTACTGTTGAGTATTATGATGGGGTTCTTGTAGCAAAAGGGATTAATCCTCAAAGTGGTTATATCTCCGCACATGCAGATAGAAACGGACTTATCTGTACCGGACACAATGAGTTTCAGTACGCTGCCTTTATCGCCAAAAACCGCGCCGATCTTACTGGAAACTCTTCTTCAGAACAGTGGCTTAACAACTTTACAGAACGCTTTGTAGATGAAAAAGTGCAAGCGTATGAACCTTGGTCTGGAAATTATCTTGGACTAGGAGCCATTACAGAGGCACGGCTTTGTAAACGTCGAAATAATATTATCTTTAAGGTCGAGGGATTTGAACACCTTTTCCCTGCAACGCCCATCGCATTTGTAGATAAGCTTGAAGTAAAAGACGAGCTCATCTCCGCACAGCTTGACAATGTGCTTTCTGTCGCTATCATCCTTTACATGTATGCAAAAGGATATCAGGGAACGGCATTTTTTACCTCATCTGAAGAGGCTGGAAAAAGCTGGAGATTTTTACTTGAATGGTTTAAACGTTTTGATATCTCAACAAATGAACTACTCGTTTTGGATACAAGTCCCTACAAAACACTCGAAGAGATCCAAAATATTGATATCGTAGTGAGAAACAGAGATGCAAATGCCATCTTTCGCTCTCCTTTAAAAAAGAGGATCAAAGATATCGCCAAAAAAGAGAAGATTCGTTTTGACTATAAAGATGTTTATCTCAAAAAGAGAATGGAACAAAACGGAGGCAAAGGCTCCATCGGAGTAACGGAGCTTGGACGTCTAATCCACGCAACCAAAGGCGCGATCCAAGGCGCAACACTCCAGATTCCAACGATCGGCTATCACACGGTTAATGAGACTACGACCATCAAAGCAGTCGAGAGTATTATCACTGTTTTAAAAAGGCTCTATCTCTAAATCATAGAGAGGTTTTGCCTCGGGATTGCAAGATATTTTATGCGCCATATCCACTTTTTCATAGCCGCTTAATTCTTTAAGTGAAGCTAAAGTTGAACTTCTACAACCTTCTGGTTTATAAAGATAAATATAAAATCCGCTTCCATGTAAAGCCAAACGAGTCGCCAAAGAGATGGAATACGTCGTTAAAATCCCATCCTCTTTTATCACTCGGGCAATATCTGCAAAATACTCTTTTGTCCAAAGGATAGGGTTTGATGCTGGCGAAAAAGCATCCTGATACACGATGTCAAACTTTTCTTTACATGTAAGAAGGAACTCTCTCGCATCACCAAGATAAAGGCTTACATGTAAGCTCTCATCTCTATACTCGCCAGTGCTTGAAAGCGCGTAAATAATCTCTTGAAACTCTTTAAAAATATCAGGATATTGGAAGTGCCCAAGTGAGCTAATTAACGCTTTATCAAACTCAGGCGAGTAGATAGTGAGCCGCTTTTTAATCCCCTCTTTTTTCATATAATAAAGCGTAGCAAGAGTATTAAAACCAAGCCCAAAGCAGATATCTAAAATCGATATCTCCTCTTTATTGCTTACATGTAAGAGTGCAGGAATCACATGCTTTTGTAAAGATTCTTGCAGTGCGCCATCTTTGGTAGAGTGATAATGCTCATCAAACTCTGTAGAATAAGCCGTAAAACTACCGTCTTCGCTTTGCACCATTTTGTGTTGTTGCGTGTCAAACATCTATTTATTTATCTTTTTTTTTGAGATCAAAAATATCTTTTCTTCTATCACGAAGATTTTTGACACTTCCAAACTCGTTGAGTTCTCTTAAAAGATCAATATCGACATCGGCTATAAGCGTCATTTCGCTGTTTGCCACAGCTTCTGCTTTAATGCCGTTGGTTGGAAATGCAAAATCACAAGGTGTAAATACCACGGATTGTGCATATTGCATATCCATATTGTGAACATTTGGCAGGTTTCCAACACTTCCAGCAATCGCCACATAACACTCATTTTCAATCGCTCTGGCTTGTGAACAATGACGTACTCTTGAGTAGCCATTTTGCGTATCTGTTAAAAATGGAACAAATAAGATATCCATTCCATCTTCGGCAAGAAGACGGCTCAGTTCTGGAAACTCTGAATCATAACAGATAAGAACCCCTATTCTTCCGCAATCCGTATCAAAAGTTTCTAGCTTCGTTCCACCCTGCATTCCCCAAACTTTTGCTTCATCTGGTGTCACATGGATTTTCTCATATCTCTCAACAGTACCATCACGTCTACAAAGATAACCTACATTATAAAGGTTCCCATCTCTGACTTCAGGCATACTTCCTGTGATGATGTTGATGTTATATGAGATGGAGAGTTCAGAGAATTTATCTACAATATTTTTCGTGTGTTTTGCCAACTCGCGGATCGCAGCTGCTTCAGAGAGATGATTATTTTCAGCCATCAACGGAGCGTTAAAAAACTCTGGCAAAAGAGCAAAATCTGATCTATAAGCAGAAACGGCATCTATAAAATACTCCGCATGTCGCATTAGTTCATCGAGATCTTTATAAGGACGCATCTGCCATTGGATAAGACCTAAACGGACGATTTTTTTCTTGCTTGTGGCCTTTTTATTTGGCTTTTCGTAATAGATATTTTTCCATTCAAGTAAAACTGCATATTCATTAGATGCAACATCTCCCTCGAGATATCCTTTGATAATTTTTGATGGGTAAAAGTCATTCGAGATTTGAAAATTTAAAACGGGGTCTTGGATCTCTTTTCTTCTTACCTTGTCAATATACTCTTTTGGTGAAAGCTCCTGCATATATTTATGATAATTTGGGATTCTTCCTCCAAAAGCGATACCTTTGAGGTTTAATTTTTCACACAACTCTTTTCTGTAATCATACAATCGTCTTCCAAGACGGAGTCCTCGAAATTTTGGCTTTACAAAAACATCAATGCCATAAAGCATATCACCGCTATTTGTATGTGTACAAAAAGTATAATTGCCCGTAATTTCGCTGTAAGTATGTTTATCAGAAAAATCATCATAATTGACAATAATTGACAAAGCACAAGCCGCGATCTCGCCATCTACTTTTATGACTACTTGACCTTCGGAAAACTTGTCGATAAGTGTTTGTATCTGAGATTGTTTCCAATATGATTCAGGCATAGAAGCATAAACCACCTGCATCACCTCTTTTAACTCTTCATAATCTTCTATTGTTAAAAATTTTAATTCTATATTTTCACCATCATGTGTATTCATACTGTTCCAATTCTTAATTTTTAAGTGTTATTCATTATACCCGACTAAAGGGAACATTCAAAGAGAGCTGTGTTGAACCTTATATCAACGCACCGGAAAGTCAAAATAGGTCGTGGGATAGGGTTCATTTACAAGTGTGAAATGCCACCATTCTTCGGGCAGAGGTCGAAATCCGTGACGAAGCATAATGGAGCGCAATAGCAAACGGTTCGCACGTTGCTGTGAGGTTGCTTCTTTGCTTGTAGGCCAAGAGAGTTGACTAAAGAAATCAAAACCTGTTCCCATATCTAGTTCTTTCCCCGTTGCAAGATCGATCAAAGTCAGATCAATCGTGCTACCGCGCGAATGACCTGAACGCGCTGCAATATACCCTTTATCAAAAAGTTCGGATTTTAAAACATCAGGGTAATAGCTTGTCTTCATTTTCGTATCATTCAAATCTTTCGCCCAGCGGACAAAGTGGTTGACGCTGCGCTGCGGACGATAAGCATCAAAAACTTTGAGTCCCAATCCAAAAGGTAATAATTCTTCTTGTGCTTCTGCTAGTGCAACTGCCGCCAAAGTGCTAAGGTAGCAAATATGAGCCTCATAGCCATCAATAGGCTTACCGATAAAGTTGTTTTCCCCGCTGTAGCGAAGCTCTAACACAAGACTCGGAATTGCTTTTTTAAGATCGACAAAGCCCGATGGAATATCTTGCGCCAAAACGATTGTGGCGGTAAATAAAAGTGTCATTACAGCTTTATGAAGTTTCATAGTGACTTGCCTTTCATAGTTCAAAAGTTTATTTTCGATCATAAAACACCTATTTTATCATAACCCATTACCCCACATATGCATCTTCTTTGCAATAACAAGATCATAACCTTCAAGTAGATCTATCTCATTTGATGCGCGGAATTCATGTGCTTCTAGATACTCTTTTATTTGCTCCACATCCATTACACCTTTTTTTTCTATAATGACTATCTGACCTGCATTTGCTAAAGTCGTATATGCATTTTTTAGCATTCTCTCTTTTTGCAAATGCTGACTAAATACATCATGAAATATAACAATATCGTTGTCACGTGGAATTGCTCGGGGAATCTCGTTAAAATTTTCAAGATGTTGAAGGTGTACATTTCCACTAAGTTGAGGATTTTCGCTGTTATGATAAAGTGCAAGATTGAGTTTTCCACCAACTTTTTCTAAAATGTCATCTAAAGTCAATGTTACATCATCTACATGTAAGCTTACATGTAAGATAGTATATCCTGGAAGTGGATTGATTAACTCTTTAATACGCGAGTTCATGGAGTTCTTTAAACAAATATGCTTCTACGATATCATCAATAGTACGTTGAGTGTGTCCAACAAGCACTTGCATCTGCTCTTCGATAAACGGCCAGACATATTCATTGTCATCAATCACGACAACTGTTTCGCCAGGTATAGTAAAATCTTCACGTTTATCCTCGAACAAAATTTCGACAACTTCACCCGCCTCAACTACGATTATCGCCCATTTCTGCACGTCGCTCAGCTTACAAAGTTTTGATTCCTGAGCGTCATCGCCATCCATTGCAACAAGTATATTCATATTATAAATCCTCATATTTTTAATGATTTTATCATTATTTACATGTAAGCATTACCCAGAGAAGATGTTAATCAAAGAAAAAAAAGAAAGTTTAAAAAAGAGAAAAACTTTAAGAGGAATTAAAAAAGTTTTAGATTTAGTGCAAATTGTGTTCAAGATGGACTGAGGTAGCACTCTAGTGCACCGAATGTCCAACTTGGACGCAAGGTGCGCTGAAGCTAGAAGCTTTTTTTATACGCGAGCTTCTTCACGTCGTTGTAGATATACCCACTGAGCGTCTACTCTTTCTTGCCACTCTTTTATAAGGTATTTATACTGATCTTTGAAAAGATGCTTGAAACGACCTTGAGCTGCAAGATATTCCTCAACAGGAACAATATTTTTTGGACGGTAAGTGATATTTAACTCATGACCATCAATGATCTCATACAATGGGAAAACTAGAGAATCTGTTGCCAAATCTGTAATCGCCATAGTATCTTTAGGATCAAATTTCCACTCAGTTGTACAAGCAGAGATAGCATTGATAAAAGATGGACCCTCAACACTTAAACCGTGTTGGATTTTTTTAACCATATCTTTCCACTTGTTTGGAGAAACTTGTGCTGCATATGGAATGCCATGAGAAGCCATAATAGCTACCATATCTTTTTTATTTTTCTTTTCACCATAGCTAATACGACCAGCTGGAGAAGTTGTAGCACTTGAACCAATCGGCGTAGAAGATGAACGTTGCCCACCTGTATTTGCGTATACTTCGTTGTCAAGAACAACGTGCATCATTGTGTGTCCACGTTCCATACAACCAGAAATCCATTGGAAACCGATATCGTAAGAAGCGCCATCACCTGCAAATGATACAAATTTAGGTTTACGATCTGGTTGTTTTAGACGACCTTTTGTTTTTAATGCTTTATACATTGACTCAGCGCCAGCAACTGCAGTAGAACCATTTTCAAATCCAATGTGGATCCAAGAAGCATCCCATGAAGTGTATGGATAAACTGCCGTACAAACTTCCAAACATCCAGTAGATGCAGAAAGTATCAAATCATCATTTGTTGCATTTAGAACTTCACGAACAATAATAGAGTGAGCACAACCCGGACAAAGAAGGTTTGCACCTTCAAAACGATCCGCTGATGTTGAAAACTCTTTTAAGTTTTTAATTTTTTTCATTTCACTCATAAGAATCTCCTATAAAAATGCCAGTTTCGGACCACGAACGCCGATAAACTGTTGTAGTTGAGTTGTCACTTTACCAGCGTCAACATTTGCCTGAAGCTCTTTATAAAGATCTCTTAAATGAGCTTTAGTAAGGTCACGACCGCCTAAACCATAAACATAACCTGAAAGTAATGCTTTTGTATCTGTATTGAAAAGTGCGCCTGCGATTTCATTGAAAAGCATACCTGGAGCACCATTTGGTGATGAACGATCAAGTGCAGCGATTGCTTTAATATCTTTTAAAACTTCCGCTATTTTCATAAATGGAAAAGGTCTAAGAACGCGAATACCAACTACTCCCGCTTTTATTCCCTCTTTTCTCATCTCTAAAGCCACTTCACGAGCAGTTTCAACAGATGTTCCAAGACATACAACCGCAACATCAGCATCTTCCATAGAATACTGTTCTACCATATTGTATTTACGTCCGCTTAATTTTTCAAACGCATCAAAAGCTGCTTGAATTTTTGGAGCTACATTTAACATAAGATCTCTATGTTGACGAGCTTTATGTTCAAAGTGCCAATCTTCTTCAGTTTGAACACCATGAGATACTGGATGATCAAGATCAAGCATATCGTTCATCGGTTTAAAATCACCAACAAATCCATAAGCAGTATCATCATCCAAAGTTTTTACACCCTGAGCTGTATGAGATGTCATAAATCCATCTTGGTGAACCATAGATGGAAGACGTACATCATGATCTTCTGAAACTTTAAAAGCGATGAAGTTTAAGTCATACGCTTCTTGAGGACTATAAGCGTCAAACTGAATCCAACCACTATCACGTCCAAGATACATATCTGAATGATCTCCATTAACGTTCAAAGGAGCAGCAAGTGCACGGTTTACAACATTTAAAATGATCGGTAAACGCATACCAGAAGCCTGATACAGTGTTTCAACCATAAGTGCAAAACCTTGAGACGAAGTTGCAGTCGCAACACGTCCGCCAGCAGCCGAAGCACCAATACAGCCACTCATTGCAGCGTGTTCAGACTCAACCATTACAAATTCGCCTTCAACATAACCATCTGCCAAAAATTTGGCATAGCCCTCAACGATAGGAGTCGAAGGAGTAATAGGATATGCAGCTACAACATCAATCTGACATTGTCTTAAAGCTTGAGCAGCAGCAAAGTTACCATCCCAAACTTCGATATCACGTAGTTCCATTTTATCAAATGCCATTATTCTTCTCCTTTAGTATCAGCTTTGCTTGTATCTTTAGCAGGCCAACCAGCTAGTGCTTCTTCTTCATCTGTTTGTTCTGAGAACATCAATAGCGATTTTGGATTTGTAGGACAAACCTCAACACAAATCGCACATCCTTTACAGTGATCCATATCTACACCGATCATCTTTTTATCACGAGATATGATAGACATATCTGGACAAAATATCCAGCAAAACTGACAATCAATACAATAATCTTTATTGAAAACCGGTTTTTCTATACGCCAATCAGCAACACTTGCGGTAAACGAGTTACTCGCAGAGTACGCTCTATCTTCTTGATGTACAGTCGAAATATTAGGTATAACACCATCAAACGAACGAAGCATTGCGCCAATTTCGAATTCATCCCATCCTTTATTTGCCATCATTTGCTCCTTATTTTACTTCATCATATGCACGTTGGATTGCCAACATATTTGCATCGATGATTTTCTTAGGTAATTTATCCAAAATACGTACCATGTTTTCTTTAAAAAACTCTATATCATACATTTTTGAAATTTTCATAAATGCCCCAAGCATAGGCGTATTTGGTATTGCACGACCAATAGTTTCTTGAGCTATTTTGATACAATCAACCGTATAGACTTTTTTCCCCTCAAGTCTTGGTTGAGAAGCAATAAGTTCCTCTTTAGTCATATGAGTAGTAATGATATAAACGGTGTCATCTTTATCGTTAACAGTAACATCCGTAGTGTAAACTAAAGCTGGATCTATAACAAACACATAGTCTGGTCTCATATATTTCTCATGGTTCATAATCGGTTGATCATCAACACGATTATAAGCAGTCATTGCTGCTCCACGTTTAGCAGATCCGTAAAATGCAAAAGCTTGTACATCTTTACCTGTTGTCGCAACAACATCCGCTAAACCTTTTGCCCCAGTAACAGCACCCTGTCCTGCACGGCTGTGCCATCTGATTTCTAGCATAAAGTCTCCCTAAAAATTAAAATTCCAAAAGAATAATCTTACGTTTGATGTATTTTATGAAAGTTGCTCTTAAATATAGCTTGTTTTATTGATGTTGTTTGTTAAGGTGAGAAAACTGTGTGATATCTTCCTATTTTAGGATAGTTTGGACAGCTTCAAGTGCATTTGTTTTTATTATATCTGTATGTTTTTTCAGCTCTTCTAAAGGCTCATATTCACTCACTACTGCCACACTTTTGATACCTGCACTTTTTGCAGCTATAAGGTCCATTCGAGTATCGCCAACCATCCAACAATCCTCTTTGTTTACCTTTAAGAATTCGATCGCTTTATTGATCGGTTCTGGGTGAGGTTTTGGATTTTGGACATCTTCACGTCCAATCAAAACTTCAAAGTGCTGCATCAACTCAAAATGCTCCATCAAGATCCTTGAGTATCTTCCAGTCTTTGTTGTTACAATTCCTAGTCTTGCATTTTTGCTTGCAAGTTCTACAGCTTCCCTTGCAAATGGCAAAAGTTGTGTTTTTTGAGTAGATATTTTTCTATAATGCTGCTTGTATGTATTGACCATCTCCCAAACTTTTTGCCCCTCTACACCAAGAGAAACATACATCACATCAAGCGGATGACCTATGAGCAATTTTATCTCTTGATCGCTTGGATGGATCATTTTAAACACATCATACGAGTTATGAAAGCTCTCTAAAATAGCCTCAGTTGAATCTATAAGCGTACCGTCAAGATCAAAAAGAATTGTCATTTTTTTGCAGTCAGTAAAAAGATACCGTATGGTTCTTTGCCCTCTTTGTTGACATCAAAAATTCTTTGATATTTCGCATCTCTAAAGCCGTGACTTTGTGCCAATAAAATCAAATGTTCTTCATCAAATCCAAAGTGATGTACACCATCATTATCATTATGAAAAGTTCCATCTTCGCCCATAAGATCGGCTATTGCAATAAAACCACCCTCTTTTAAAAGTGCATGCATTTTAGTAAACAATGCATCTAAATGCTCAACATGATGCATCGTCATAGAACTGACAATTCCATCATACTTTTTCTGTGTTTCATACGCACAAATATCTACATGTAAGGTATTGATATTCTCAACTTCGAGAGCATTGAGTTTAGCTAGCATTCCACTTGATGTATCAATACCAAGCAAACTCTTTACATGTAAGGCAATATTACGGCTCAAAAGTCCTGTACCAGCACCAAAATCGATTACATCCATATCAGAGCGTAGCTCTATGTTTTTTACAATAGCATCATAAATATTTTGCGCAAGCATTACTCTCGTATCTGATGTATCCCAAGTTTCTGCACTTTTATCAAAACGATTTTCTTTATTCATCTCTAATCTCCCAATCTTTATAGTTATACCAAATACCGCTAGGGCTCGGGCTTATATTTTTTAT
Source organism: Campylobacterales bacterium (assembly GCA_038205935.1). Taxonomy (GTDB): domain Bacteria; phylum Campylobacterota; class Campylobacteria; order Campylobacterales; family Sulfurimonadaceae; genus Hydrocurvibacter. Next base: position 12,506 of record JBBRBK010000025.1, on the reverse strand, counting down.
CTTTTTATTTGCAACGCTGATATCATTTGGTATAAACAAAAATAAGTATGCATTATCTGCTACGATATCTGCGAAGATACTTTTCCAAAGTTTTGCGAGTTGCTTTACATCCACACTATCTTGCATCACTTCAATCTCTCTGTCAACCTTTTTGTTATGATACCCTACAAAGTTAAACCCACCTGCTTTGTCATTATCACTATGCCACAAAAGATAAGGATCGGGTGTTGAAGAGAGCGACCAGCCAAGTAAAACTGTCTCAAATTTTCTAGGAAAAACCACCATATTTAAAAATGCTTGCCACTCCATAATACGAAGGCTTACATGTACGCCCGCTTTAGCAAGCTGATACTGCATTATCTCTGCGGCATAAGGACGGATAGAATCTGAATTTGACGTAGCAATCTCAAAGGAAAGCGGATGTTTTTCATCATATCCAGCTTGTTTTAACAGCTCTTTTGCTTTTTTGATATTCTGCGTTGGAGCTTTGACATCTTTGTTAAAAGCCGTACCTGTTGGTAAAAATGGACCTGTACAAACTCTTGCGTGACCTAAAAAAAGAATTTTCACCAACTCATCTCTATTGATAGCAAGTGAGAGTGCTTCTCGCACGCGAGGGTCTTGAAACTTTTTATTTCTAAGATTAAATCCCAGATAGGTATAAGCGTGAGCGATATCTTCATACTTGTTAAATTTTATAAAAAAATCCTTATCAAGCTGACGTTCATACTCCATCGCTTGGAGTGAGCCTACATCAATTTTCGCGGATTTGAGCATCAAAAAGCGTGTCATCGGATCGGGAATAACATGAAAAATGATTGTATCAATCTTGGGTTTACCTAAAAAATAGTTCTCGTTTGCACTTAAAATAATATCTTTTGAGTGTTCAAGTTGCGTGAGTTTATAAGCTCCTGTGCCTACGGGATGAGTATTAAAAGATGCACTCATCAGATTTTTCTCATTTTTTAAAATATGTTCTGGTAAGATTCCCATCATCCAAGTCTCTAGTGCCTTAAAATAGGGCTTTTTATAGACGACTTTTATGGTTCTCTCATCAAGTGCAGTCACACTTTTAACCATACGAAATTCTGCTGTATAAGGCGAGATAACATCTTTGGAGTTGATAAGATTATAGGTAAAGACGATATCTTTTGAAGTGAATTTTACACCATCTTGCCACTTGATATTTGGACGAAGTTTAAAGATAAGTGTCGTGTTATTTTCATACTTAAAACTCTCTGCAAGATCGCCTATAACGCTCGAGGAGTCTTTATCATATTTTACAAGTGCATTAAAAATAAAATCGCTTATCTCTGCCGAACTTGAATCGGTTGCCAAAAGAGGATTGAGACGTGAGGGATTTGTAGAAGTTGCAAGGTGGAGCGTTGAAGCTTGCAAGGAAACAAATAGTATCAGCAAATAAATATAGCGCATTTAAAATCTTTTTTTGAGGCAATTATATCAGGGAAATGTTGAAGAAAGTTTTGAGAAGAAAAAATGGAAAAACCATAAAGGTTTTTTCCATAAAACGATTAACGTTTTGAGAATTGAGGTGAACGACGTGCTTTTCTAAGACCTGGCTTTTTACGTTCTACGACACGTGAATCACGAGTCATCATGCCTTCTGGTTTCAAAATAGCTCTGAAAGATGGATCATATTTTACTAGTGCACGAGAAATTCCGTGACGTAGTGCATCTGATTGACCACCAAAACCACCACCTAAAGTAGTAGCTACGATATCAACTGATGTATCTTGTTTTGTTAATGATAAAGGTTGCTTAACACGAAGTTTTTTCGCTTCAAGTCCACCCAACCATGCGTCTAATGAAAGACCGTTGATTGTGATTTTACCTGTACCTGGAGTTAACCATACTTTTGCTATTGAAGACTTACGGCGTCCTGTTGCATATATTTTGTTAGCCATCTATATCTCCTTACTTCGATAGTTGAGCAGAGTGAGGATGTTCCGCACCTGCATAAACTTTTAGTTTTTTGATCATTTTTGCACCAAGTTTTGTTTTTGGTAACATACCACGAGTTGCTAATCTAAATAGTTTCTCAGGATTTTTTTCTAAAAGTTCAGTCATTTTAACGCTTTTTGTAGAACCAAAATAACCACTGTGAGTAAAATACTCTTTTCCAGCTATCTTACCAGCACCTTTAAAAGCTGCTTTTGAAGCGTTAACTACTACCACGAAATCACCACAATCAAGGTTTGGTGTATAACATGGCTTATCTTTTCCACGAAGACGAGTAGCGATCTCAGTTACGATACGCCCAAAAGTCTTCCCCTCAGCATCAATCAAAATCCATTTTTGATCGATTTGTTCAGGAGTTGCAATTTTTGTAAATTTCATTCTAGAACCTTTCATCGAATTAAAGTGCGAAATTATAGCTATATAAACTTATAAGTACCTTAATTTAAGTTTTATTCAAGGATTATTTCTAGTTTACAACTTTCAGTAAAATTTTGTCATCTCGAAGATAACAAAGAATCCCTTTAACCTCTTTGCACCCGCGAGGCACTTCGCATGTAATGTTTCCAACTGCTTTTATGTAGCCTCTCACTTGCTTTACATGCAAGTCACTAAGATGCTCTGAGCTTTTGTAATCGATGATGTTGTATCCACCATCTTCTCGCTCTATAAGCAAGTCCATATATCTAAGTTCTCCATTTATGAGCATCGCTTTTTCTCGCATACATTTTCCCTCTGTAAGTGCTAAAAACTCTTTATTTTCTAAAAGCATTTTCACTCGTTTTTGGATACTTATAAGCTCATCTTCATCCAAAAGAGAGCCATATCTGTTGAGCATTGCGCCGTAAGCTTTTTGCACACTCTCCATCTCAAAAGAGTACATCATCTCTAAATGATAATGAAGTGCCAAACCAAAATTAATCGCTCGAAGATCCTCTTCTTGCTCTTTTGCCACGGCGAGAATATCGCTTTGCGTTCCGTAATATTGGGCTCTGTATGAAAATGGTTCACTCTTCTCTTTTTTCTTCGCCTCTTTTTGTTTTACATGTAAATCTCCATAGCTCGCTGCGGCAAGATCAAGCTGAGCGAATGTGGAGTCTTTCTCTTTAGCGACCACAAAAAGGTTTTCTCTTGCTCTTGTAAATGCTACATAAAGCGCGTTAAGATTATCCTCTGAACTTAGTTCTTTATCTTTTTCTAACGCTCTTGCATACGAGGCATCAAGTGCGTCACGTCCGCTCATACGAAGATAGATATTTTTAAGTTCAATACCATCATATTCATAGATGATTGGCGCGCGTGAAGCCGGTGCTTTTTTAAGTCTGTCCATCACGATGACATGTTCATATTCAAGCCCTTTGGATTTATGAACCGTTAAAACTCGAACACCGTTTAAGTCAGAAGCCGCGGCGGTCGTATCATCTCTTTCATATTCAAATAAAAACTGTTCTATATCATCATAAGATCCAAGCATCTCCATAAAACGAAGCAGATGAAATTCGCCATCAAAAAGGGCATATCTATCTATGGCATCTTTGACTATTTCTCTTAGTGAGAGCGCACTGACATCTTGTTTTGCAAGGGCAACTTCTTCGCGTCCAAGAAGCGCAAAGAAGTTTTGTTTGTAAAGTTCTTCCTCAAAATAAAGATATTTTAAATACTCGATTAAAGCTTTAACAACATTTTGGTTGATAAGTTTTGTCGTTGTCTCCGTCACGACATCGATACCATTTTGTCGCAATTGTGTTTCGATCTCTCCACCATCACCGTTGGTTGCACTCAAAATGGCTATCTCGTTGATATCTGCTCCGAGTTCTATGAGTTTTTGCACTTTTATCAGCGTTGTTTGGAGGATATCATCGGTTTTTATCACCTCGACATAGCCGCCCTTTGCACTCTCTTTTACGCTTTGGTCTTTGTAACCTTTTATCTTCTCACGAAATGCGCTGTTAACAAAATCTACAATCTCTTTTTGTGAACGATAATTGACGACCAATGAAGCGACTTCGACATCATTATCTTGTCTTACAAAATCAAAAAGCGCACTCACGCCTCCACGAAATCTGTAAATAGATTGTTTCACATCGCCGACAAAAAAGAAACTGCCGTTTTCGTGCAAGCCCTGACCTGAGGTTATCTCTTTGATAAGCGGACGCAATATCTCATACTGAAGCACACTCGTATCTTGAAACTCATCGAGTAAAATATGCTCGATCTTTGAGTCAAGTCTAAAATACAAAAACTCGCTATCCACACGAGTTGTTAAAAGCTCGTGCACAAGCGCGGAAATATCATCAAATCCAAGTTCTCCTATCTCTTTTGCCAAAGCTTTTTTACTCTTTACATACGTATCAAGCAAAGCGTACAAAGAGCTGAAAAAACTCTGCTCACGCGCTTGCATATAAAGCGCGCAATTTTCCTTGACGATAGCCAACTCATAATCCATCGAAGGCTGATAACATTTTTTAAATGTCGAATAATCCAAAGAATCTCGTGAGAGCCACGCTTTTGATAACAAACTCTCAAAATCCTCAGCATCAACGCCATTTTTTACCGTGCTTGAAGCATCCTTACATGTAAGCACCATTTCACGGATTTTGGTAAATGCTTCCATCGCTTTTTTCTCATACTCAAGGTACGGCGAATAAGTAAATGAGAGTTTTTTAATCTCTGTGAGTTTTGCATAGAGTTCGTTTAGAAGTGAAAAAATATCGCTCACACGTTTGTCCATCATCAGTGAAAGGTCTATAAGCGTCTCATCTTTTGAAGCGACACTAACTTCGTCGAGAAATCTTGCAAAAAGTTTTTGCTCATGCTGAGAGGCGAATGTCGTAAAGTTTGGCATTAGTCCTGCGTAGAGTGAAAATTTTCTAAGTATTTTCGCGAAAAACTTATCAAGCGTCATAATTTTGACATCTGCATTTAGATACTGTGCTAAAATCTCTTTCTTTTGTGCAAGAATTTGCTCTTTTGAAATTCCAGTCACTTCTGAGATAACAATAAGTTCATCTCTATTTTCAAGCTCTTTAAGCGTTTCGACGATTCGTTCTTGCATCTCCGAAGCGGCTTTATTCGTAAATGTTAGCGCCAAAACTCTTGAGGGCGAAGCACCCATAAAAAGCAAACTCAAATATCGCACGACCAGATTAAAAGTCTTTCCACTTCCCGCACTTGCTTCATAAGCCAATTTATTTTTAAACATCAGTTGCGTCCACAAAGCGTTGAGAATTCACAGTATTTACATTTGTTCTCATCTTCAGTCTTACAAAAATCAAAACTTTTTTGCTCTTGCAATTCTTGGATATGAGTTTGTAGAAGTTCAAGCTTCTCATGTAAAAATGTTTCATCGATAATTTTTCCAGAAGAAAGATCATAATATCCACATCCCGCCACTTTGCCGAGTGTTGAAGCTAAGAGATAGTAAAACTCCAGCTGAAAATCTGTCGCTTTTTCTACTGTTTTTGCCGTGTACGTAGGATATTTTCCGCTTTTATAGTCAAGTACATAAAGCCCATTTTCTTGGACGTCAATCCTGTCTATCTGACCTGTAAGCTCAAATCCAAAATACTTACATGTAAGCTCTTTTTCACACTCTAAAACTTTCACACCTTCGGCAAATCTTTCTATCTCATTTGCCACAAAAGAGTTAAGTTTTTTATTCCAAAGTTTAAGCTGACAAGCCTCTAAAGAGCTCATTCCTGAGATGCGTTCAAGCTCATTATAGATTTCACTATGAAGCTCTTTTTTATCACTAAAAGCAGATTTCTTTAGATACACATTTTTAAGTGCTTCGTGAAGATCCAAACCTATTTGATATTCGGTTGGGAAATCTTGAGGCATTTCATGTTGCTTTATATGCATAATATATCTGTAATAATATTTTCGTGGGCAATCCAAAAATGTTTTTAAAGAGGTCGCAGAAAGCCTAACACGACTAAAATCATATTCTAAGATTATCGCTTCATCTTTTTCTTCTTTTTCTTCTTTAAAAGCTTTGTGAAGTATTGCTGCGTACGCGAGTTCATTTTCAGCCGCTTTTGCTTTGATGCCTAGTTCGGTTAAAAATCTTGATGGATTTGTAGCACTTGATTTAATATAAGAAATGCTTACATGGTTGGCTCTGTTCATCAGTAGCGCATAGTAATGTTTTTGCAAATTTTCTCTGTCATTTTGTGTTGGAAGGTTTGCCAATGCTCGAATATCCGAGTTTAAAAAGAGATCTTTTTCACTTCTTTTTGGGACATTTGAATCATTAAAATCTACAATAATTACGCCTTTATAATCTACATGACGGCTTTCCAAAACTCCCATAACGGTTATTTTTCCCCCGCGCACATCATCAAGCGCACTTTGTGAAAGTCTTTGCATAAAAAGATGTAGAGTTGATTTGAGATTGAGATCATTATAAATATTTTTAAGTTTTACGAAACTATAAAGTTCTTCTTCTATGATCTTTTTCTGTGCCTTACCATGTAAATTTTTTATGTATATTTGCATCAACTCAGCAAAATCTATCTCTTTCATACTTTTGTAATAAAGTGGGTATAACACTTCATAAAATGCAGATTTGTATCTTTTGAGTCTCGCAGCGTTTTGTACGGTTGGAGTTTCTATATATTCACACACTGCATTTAAGTGCATATAACCTTGTGTTTGAGAAAATTTTTGTCCCATCGCAAAGTTGAAATTTCCCTCTTTGTCATAAAGCTTTAAAAGTGGGGCAAAAGATTCATTTGGTAAAATCACAACGATTTCTTCGCACTTGAGCCCGCTTTGCAGATATTCATACACTTTTTGCTTTACAAAAGCGACTTGTAAAATCTGTTCACTAAAACTAGTACACTCGACATTTTTATTTTCTTTTACATCTTCTTGTTCAATAATTTCTGATGAATTAAGGTCTAAAAGATATGTTTGTCCACTCTCAAGATTAAATCCTAAGGACTCAAATCTCTCTCTTACTTTTTTATTGAAATTTGTAGTTGTGAGTTCTATTTTTACATTTGTGACTTGGGCACACTTTTGTAATATTTCTATTTCAAAAGCTGTAAGATAGCCTTCAACAATAAGTTTGATTTCGCCGAGGGATCTAACATACTCAGCATTAAACGTGTACCACTTTGCCAAAAATATCGGATCAAAGATTTTTCGCTCAATACAGAGTTTTTCATACCTACTATGTAAGGCTTTTAGTATGGAGATGTGCTCTTCATAATCACCATAAGTATCCACCAACTCCAAATCTTCAAGCGCAACTTTTTCTCCGCTAAGCTCAGTAAAAAGTGTAAATACATAAGTGCTATTTTGTGTAAAAGTGAAGAAGTTTCTCTCGATTTGCAAGGCATCAAACTCTTTAAAATCAGAAGCTTCTAAAAGTAGTAAAACTCTAGTATCATTGTCGATTTTTTTAAATCCCTCAACAAGGCAGACACGCTCGATGAACTCTGACATAGTGATATAGTTTGGTAAAAAGAGAGTTGATTTTTGAAGTGTAAGAAGTTCGTGCCGAATGGCACGAGAAGTTGGAAAGATAATGGTTTGCGTTTGCATAACCTACTAATAAACTACTGGTTTAAGATCAAATCTTGTATCAACTTTTAAGTTATAGTAACGTTTTAAAGGTCCTACTTCTACGAAAGCCATAATATCCCATCGTCCAATTCCTGGAAGTTTAGTATCAAAACTGTATACACCATCATTCACCTTTGGATTTTCAAGCGTAATATCTTCGTCATGGACTTGAGGTCTTGTTATGATAATTTTTAACTTTGCATCATTAACCGGTTTACCATCTTTTGACGTGATTTTATATTCTATTTTTGCATCATCGACATTAAGTTGTTTACTTATATACTCTATTTTATATTGATTATTAAAAGCGATTTTCGCATTAATAAGCTTGTTTGCATCTGTATCAGCATCTTGATAATTCGTCATATAGATATCACTCTCTTGAACACCTTCTTTTGACGTTTCAACAATCGTCCACGCACCCATTCCTATAACACACATAAGGGCTATTGCTATGCCTATAGGCCATTGAAGACCTCTATTTTTTTTCATTGCCACTCTTTTTCATATAGATTTTTCTTTTTATATATAAATAAAGTCCAGACAATATACCTAGATAAAATATAATTTTAACTATCTCAATAGCATAGCGGTTTGTATTTCCAATAGCAGTTTCCAATTTCACATTTTTTGATTCTGCAACCTGTTCTGCGATATCTGCATAACCGTTGAAAAGTGAAGCGCTATACTTATTAATCGTTTCATTGCCTTTTGACTGTTCAGCAAGCAAAGGAATGATTGACCCGCCGTAGTCAGTCGCATTTTTTTTAAAATCATCAAAACTTGAGCTAAAGAAAACAGCCATAAAAAATGCTTGAACCCCAGTAGCTGTCGGAGATAAAATCTGTTTTTTATCAAAGTATTTATATAAAGATTCTGGACGACAAAGTATATCAACTTTTTGGTTTAACTCAGAAAACGTTAAAAGTATAGTTGGCTCATTAAAATTCTTTATAAGATTTTTTTCATATTCAACTATTGTTTGATTTTGGTCAAACTCTTTTACAACAACTAAACGTAAAGCGATTCCAGTCTTGTCATGTAGTTCTTTTCCCATTTTTTCGACATCTTCTGTCAATTTAGGGTTAAATAAAACTTCATCTTTATATAAATACTCTGCAGAAAGTGAAGAAAACGTAGAAAATAAAAGGACGAGGGCACAAAGCCCTCTATTAAACTTATTCAAGTTCAATTAACCTATATAAAGGTGATTTGGAGTAAAAACTGCCCATAATGTAAATGCAGCTAAAAGAACCAATCCCCATGATAAAATTTTATCCATAACTAACTCCTTAGTTTAATACACGGTGTGTACCGCTTGTAGGATCAATCATTTTAATAGACTTTTCATCAACAACTTTATAAAACTTTTGTTGATTCGCTTGTTGAACACCCAAGCCCCATATAGTTAAACCAACCAAGATAGATAGTAACAATACAGTAGCTATTAACATGCCTGTAATTCCATCAAGAGAAAATACACCAGAACCTTTGAAATTATTATCTACCATAACTATTCTCCTTTACTTATATCAGTGATATAAGTTGAAACAGCTTTTACTTGTGTAGCATTTAGGTTTGTAAACGCTGGCATTGCACCGATAGCGCCTTTTTTACCATGTGACAAGATATCTGAAACAAAAGCAGGTGTGAAATCAGCTATGTTTGGCGCAACCATATCCATACCTTTGCCATCAGCCCCATGACATGATGAACAAGTACTAGCAAAAACATCAGCACCATCACCTTTCATCCCGCTTGCAACATATGAAGCAACTTTTTCTATCTCCGCATCTGTAATCAATGCATTTGTAGCTGAGTTGAACAATCCGTTACGATCAGGCATAGCGCTTGTAGTTTTAGTTCCATTAGCGTCAATGGATACTGCGATATTATTCATAGAACCATGATTAATTACATATACAACAGTTTTAGCTTCTAAACGTTTTGTAAGATTAGCTGCTTTTCCATCCATTCCATCAGCTGCAAGGCCGTGGCATGGTGCACAGTTTACCAAGAAAACAGATTCACCCATACTATGGAGTTCTTCTGCTGATAAGTTTTTATACTTGTCTTCAAACTTTGCATTTACTTTTGCTGAATCTTCATTATACTCGCCAACTGCGGTGTATGCATTAACCGGATAGCCAGCTATAAAATACCATGCTGCCCAAACCATTGTGCCTAAAAATATAATTGCCCATCCCATTGGAAGTGGATTTTTATATTCACCAATACTATCCCATTTTTCTTCTGCAAGATCACCAGTTGCCGTATCAGATTGCATTTGGCGAACATATTTAATAACAACAAAAACTGTTGCAATTACAAGTACGATAGCACCAGCGATAGCCAACATGTTGACTATGTCACCATTAAGACCACCCTTGATATCCATCGCAACATATGTAAAACCTAGCATCGCAGCAACAACAGCTACGCCCGCTAAATAAAGCTTATTCATATATGCCTCCTACTTATTTTTTTTCATCTTTAGAGATTTTTTCAACCGGAGTATCATCAATCTCATCATTTAAGGCCATATTGCCATACTTCTCGAAATCTTTTATCCCCTTTTTTTCACTACTGTACAGATGATAAATATAACTATAAAGTATAACAACCATAAATACAACTAGGCCAAAATAGGCGTACCCTTGAAGTTGAACAATATCCACCTTACACCCCTATTTTAAACAGTTTAAGTATGCGATCAACGCTACGATTTCAGGGATTTTACCTGCTGCAACCATATCTTGAACATCTTTATCTTTCATATCAGCTGTAATTACTTTTGCTTCTTCTAATGCCATTGCATTTGCTTCTGCTACTGATTTTGCCATAGGCACAGTTAAAGTTGTTCCATCTTTCATAGGTACCGGTTTATTGTATGGTACATTGAAAAACTGTGCATTTGTCAACTGATCTGCATATGCAGTATTGACATCAGCCAAGTTTGTGAACATCCAAGCGAAAGCTGGCATAATAGAACCAGGAACAACCCCTGCAGGATCTTTCATATGGTTTTCATGCCAGTCAGTCGTACGATAATCACCAACACGGTGAAGATCTGGACCTATACGTTTTGAGCCCCAAAGGAATGGACGATCATAAGCATACTCTCCACTTAATGAATAGTGACCATAACGGTCTGTTTCAGCCTTAAACGGACGAATAAGTTGTGAATGACAAGCATTACAACTATTTTTAATATAAATTTCACGCCCTGCCATCTCTAATATGGTGTATGGTTTTGTACCAACAACCGGTTGAGATGCTTGTGCAAAGTTTGGAAGTATTTCAACCAAACCTGCAAACGCAATTACTACAAACACACCTACCGCAAAAAAGAACGGATGTTTTTCTAACCAATGAAACATATTATTTTCCCCCCTCTTTCTATGCTGCCATAGGAGAAGCGCTTTGTAACTCGCTCTCTTCAACACGACGACCTGATGTCATAGTTTTATAAATGTTATAAGCAAACATAAAGAAACCTATTAGATATAAAAGACCACCGACAGCACGGATTGTATAGTAAGGGTGAAGAGCTGTTACTGTATCGATAAATGAGTAAGCTAAGTTACCATATTCATCGTGAGCACGCCACATCATACCTTGTGTTATACCAGCGATCCACATAGAAGTGAAGTATAAAACAACACCTAAAGTTTGAATCCAGAACTGTGTTCCCATCAATGATTTAGAATATAGTTCACGTTTAAATACACGTGGAGCCATATGAAATAGAGCTGCCATAATCATAAATCCAACCCATCCAAGAGTTCCATCATGTACGTGACCAACGATCCAGTCAGTAAAATGTGCAATCGCATTTACAGATTTGATAGCTTGAATTGGTCCCTCTAATGTTGAGAACATATAGAAAGTAGAAGCTAAAACCATAAACTTAATCAATGGAGACGTTGCAACTTGTTGCCACTCACCCTTCATTGTTAGAAGCATGTTGATCGCAGAGCCCCATGAAGGCAAGATAAGAACTACTGAGAAAACAGATCCCATAGTTTGCATCCAGTCTGGAACAGTAGAGAAAAGTAAGTGGTGTCCACCTGCCCATAAATAAACAAACATTAATCCCCAAAAAGAGAGTAAAGAAAGTTTATATGAATAAACCGCTTGACCAGATTCTTTTGGTAGAAAATAGTAGATCATGGCAACGATAGGCACTGTAAAACCAAATGCAACTGCATTATGACCATACCACCATTGAACTAGAGCATCATTTGTACCTGAGTACATTGAAATCGAGTGATACCATGCGCCAATATTTGTTTCACCAGCTGGTGATGTCGCAAGTATAGTAGGGATTTCCATATTGTTAAATAGGTAAAGCATAGCAACACCTAAGAAAGTAGCAATATAGTACCAAATTGAAATATATAAAGATCTTTCACGACGAATACCAATAAGACCAAAAATACCAAGACCCCATGTTACCCATACGACAACAACGGCAATGTCTATCGGCCATTCAAATTCTGCATATTCTTTTGAGCTTGTAATGCCCATAAATAAAGATACAACAGCAGCTGCAACAACTAATATATATAGCCAGAAATGCATTTTTCCAAGAAACATTAGTAACTTAGACTCTGCCATTGAGACTTTCAATACACGTTGACCAACGTAATACCAAGTAGCAAAAATACCACTTAACGTAAAACCAAAAATAACACTATCCGTATGTAACGGACGCAAACGACTAAAATTTGTGTATTCGTTCAGACCTAAACTTCCAAGCATTGTATTAACACCAGGAAAAGCCATTTCCGAAGCCAAAATTACACCGATAAGCATACCCACAGCTCCTAAAAGCACTGTTGTAAGCATGAACATCTTAGCAACTGTATAGTCATACTCTAATGGACGATTTTCCATATATAGCCTCCTTAAAGATTCAAAGCGTAACAATCTATACTTAATGTATAGACTATAGA
>JBBRBK010000024.1:0-27446 GCA_038205935.1 Campylobacterales bacterium | reverse complement strand
TCAGCTCAAAAAAATGGCTTTAGATTTTTTATGGAAAAAGAGATCTACGAGCAATCAGACGTTATAACGGATACTCTTTTAGGGAGACTTTCAGATTCAGAGATCATTTTTGAAGAGCTTGATAAAGCACTTTTTGATGGGATTAATGAAATAAAACTTTGTGCATGTGGAACATCTTATCACTCAGCACTGACAGCAAGTTATCTCATTGAACGATATGCAAAAGTCAGAGTTTCAGTAGAGATCGCTAGTGAATTTAGATACAAAAAACCACTTCTATGCAAAGATACTCTCTTTGTTGCAATCTCACAAAGTGGTGAAACAGCGGATACTCTTGAAACATTGAAGATGGCAAAAGAATCGGGACTAAAAACGCTTGTTATCTGTAATGTCGATAATTCTTCTATGGTTCGCCTCAGCGACGCTTCCATACTCACACGTGCAGGAATCGAAAAAGGTGTCGCTTCTACAAAAGCTTTTGCAACTCAAGTAGCTGTTTTTTGGATGCTTTCACTCTACGTTGCAAAACTTAAAAACTCACTTACATGTAAGCAAATAGAAGATCAAATAACTCTTTTACGTGAAGTTCCAAGAGCAGTTAAGATACCAGATGGCTTACATGAAAAAATCACAAGACTTTCAAAAAGATATCTTCATGGTCACGGATTTTTCTTTATCGGACGAGATGTGTTTTATCCACTTGCCTTAGAGGGTGCTCTAAAACTCAAAGAGATAAGTTATATGCATGCAGAAGGGTATCCATCAGGCGAGATGAAGCACGGTCCTATCGCTTTAGCTGATCCTGAACTTTTTACTATCGCCCTACTTCCGCAGCATATGCTGTATGAAAAAAGTAAAAGCAATGTAGAAGAATTAAGTGCGAGAGATTCAACAATTTGTGCCATCAGCCCTATTGAATTTGATAAAGCAGATGACTTTATCCAAACATCAAATGCCAAAGACTATATGCTTGAATTTTTTGAGATGATGGTTGTGTTACAATTACTCTCACTTGAAATTGCAATCAGACTTGGAAATGACGTAGATATGCCACGAAACTTAGCAAAAAGTGTTACAGTAGAATAAGATTTATGAATCTTTAACATTTATTTCTGTAACCTCGTAGTCACAATAAAAAATTAGGATAGTTATGAATACAAAAAATAAATTTCTTATAATGGTTACACTGATGCTTGCAGCATTAGCCACTGCGACCATCATCAATGTAGGTCTTAATTTTAGGGAGTTTGCTATCAACGCTGCTTTGGATAAAGCCAAATTGACTGCGAACATCGTGAAAGATGGATTGACTGCTCACATGGTCAATGGTATCATGGACAAGAGAAAATACTTTCTTGACACCATTACACAAAATAATGAAATAAAGAAGTTATGGATCGTCAGAAGTCCAAAAGTAATTGCTCAGTATGGACCAGGCTTTAGCTATGAAAATGCCCGCGATGATATCGACAAAAAAGTACTAACTTCAGGAATTATGGTAAAAAAAATATCAGAAAGCGCCGATAATGTAAATCTTCGAATAACGATTCCTTATAAGGCTGAGAGCACTTCTAAAATCAGCTGTCTTGAGTGCCATAATGTAAACCAAGGGGATACTCTAGGCGCTATCAGTATGGAGTTTGACATCAATGGTGTCAGAAATGCAAGTACACTTACCATTCTAAAGATTTTTGGCATTAATGTTGTATTTATTCTTATAGCTTTGCTTATCTTAAACTATTATATCAAACCATATATGGAACTGTTTGCAAACCTTAGGGATGGTATTAAAAAGGCTCACAGCGGTAATTTTACATATAGATTTCAAACAAGAGTAGTTGGCGAAGGCAAAGAGGTTACTGAACAGATCAATACACTCTTTCAAAAGATGGAAGAGACCTTTGGCGAGATTAAACACAGTCTTTCAACATTCGTGACAAAATCAAATCTTTCTTGTTCTGATCCGCTTTTTGAAGCAAAAATTATTATCACAGAGCTTGCAGACATCTATAAATTTAAAAAAACAATAGAACTCGACAATAGTAAAGAGCTTGTGTATAGCAGGTTAGTTACTGTATTGAAAGAAAAATATAAAATAAAGAATTTTTCTCTACATGAAATAGATAAAAATACAAAATTCAGAACTACAATATATGTATCAGATGAAGTAAGTTGTTCTCCTGCCGTGAATAAAAATGCTGATCTTTGTAGAGCATATAGAACCGATACTGAAGTAGTTTCTACAGATTTTCCTAACCTTTGTGAAAGCTGTAAAGATATAAATCATGATTACATCTGTATGCCTTTTGATATTAGTGATGAAATCTCATTAACAATCAATATTATCGTAAACGATTTATCTGAATTTGACGCTATCCATGCAAACACAACTAGTATCAAAAACTATCTTGAAGCAGCAAAACCTGTAATAGAATCTAAAATATTGACAGACAAACTCAGAGATACTTCACTTAGAGATGGAATGACCGGTCTTTATAATAGACGATTTTTAGAACAGTTTATAGATAAACTTGCAAAACAAGCGCTTCGAAATGAGACTAAATACAGTGTACTAATGCTAGATATCGATTACTTCAAAATGGTTAATGACACTTATGGACATGATATTGGAGATATTGTCATCAAAGGGCTTTCAGATGTTATAAATAGCTCTATAAGAGACTCTGATTTGGCAATACGTTATGGTGGTGAAGAATTTGTTGTTTTATTGCACAATGCAACACTCGAAGGCTCTTTAGAAGTTGCTGACAAAATTCATAAAGAGTTCAATAAACAAAAATTTCAAATCGGTCAAGAAGTACTGCAAAAGACTATCAGCATCGGTGTAGCACAATTTCCAAGTGATGCTGCCTCCATTTGGAAGTGTATCAAATTTGCTGATACTGCACTCTACTATGCGAAAGAGCATGGAAGAAACCAAGTCATAAAATTTATACCGGAGATGTTTGAGGGCGAAGATTTCTAAAGAGTCATAGCGTTTTTAAGCGAGAAAAAGATCTCTTACATGTAAGGCTTATGCCCAGAGTGGGCACTTTGCATGTAAGAGTTGAGATTGTCTTAGTGACAACCACATCCTGTGCCACAGCTCTCAGAGCTTTCTTCTGGCTTTGCAGGTGCTTTTGGAGCTGCTGCTGCAGTTGAACAAGCACTTACGCCTGGAGGTGTATTTGGCTGAATAGCTTTGTTATCTACTCCACCATCTGCATTTACTTTTTCTATCATAGCCCATACTGTCTCAGCAGCGGCCATATAACGTTTTGCAGTTTCACTTGTTGGAAGAACATAAACGATAGGTTTACCCTCATCTCCACCAGTTCTTACCGCCGGTTCTATTGGAATCTCTGCAATGATAGTCGTATTAAACTCATCAGCCATTGGCTGTGTTGTGCCTTTTCCAAAAATATCATATTCAACACCAGTATCTGGAGCAATAAACCCGCTCATATTTTCAATGATACCCGCAATTGGAATGTTCAATTTTCTAAACATATCAAGTGAACGACGTGAATCATCTAGTGAAACTCTTTGTGGCGTTGTTACCGTTAAACCCGCAGTTACAGGAACGCTTTGAGCTAAAGTAAGCTGAGCATCACCAGTTCCTGGAGGCATATCGATAACTAAAACATCTAGTTCAGACCATAAGATATCACGTAAGAATTGCTCGATCGCTTTCATGATCATAGCTCCACGCCAGATAAGTGACTGACCCTCTTCCATGAGTGAACCCATAGACATCATTTCGATACCGTATGCTTTGATTGGAAGAACTTTATTTCCATTGATCTCAGGTTTAACGCTCTCAACACCAAGCATACGAGGAATATTTGGTCCATAGATATCAGCATCTAAAAGACCTACTTTTTTTCCTTGCATTGCAAGTGCAATAGCGATATTGACTGATGTAGTCGATTTACCGACTCCACCTTTTCCTGAACTTACCATCAAGAAGTTTTTTACTTGTGGCGCTATATTTTTGCCATGTGATGAACTCTCACGAGGCATTTTTGGAGCGGCAACGCTAATATTGATATCAGTTGCTCCCAAAGCTTTTAATTCGACTGTCGCTTCATCTTTGATTTGTGCCGCCACTTCTGGTGCACTTGATGTGATATCAATAGTCAAACTCACAGCTGTACCATTTACATTGATGTTATTAACAAATCCAAAAGTCACAATATCCTTGGTAAAACCTGGATACATTACTTTAGAAAGTGCCGCTTTTACATTTTCTTGTGTCATTCTTTCTCCTATAATTTAGTATTGAATTAAATGTTACTTTAGTCTAAATAGAGTTATATCAAAAGTTCATTAATATTATCTGAATAGATTATATATATTTTTTATTTTCAGCAAAAGAGGATAAAAAGTATCTTGTTTTACACAATGAAAATAAAAAGACTCTACATGTAGAATAAAGTGAAGTAAAATCGCCGTCCGCTTGGGACAACGATAGAGGATTAAACTGTTTGTGCGGCTTTGTTTTCTGCGATGATTCTATCAAGCTCTTCTGTATTTTCCATAATACTTTGCGTTATCTTATAACTACAAAACTTCGGTCCACACATAGAACAAAACTCTGCTTCTTTGAAAACATCTTGAGGCAGTGTTTCATCATGATATTCACGAGCGCGCTCAGAATCAAGAGCAAGTTCAAACTGTCTTTCCCAGTTGAATGAATATCTAGCATCACTCATCTCATCATCTACATCTCTTGCGCCTTTACGTCCACGAGCGATGTCAGCTGCGTGAGCTGCGATCTTATAAGCGATAATCCCCTCACGAACATCTGCTGCATTTGGAAGTCCTAAATGCTCTTTTGGTGTAACATAACAAAGCATACTTGCTCCGTGCCATCCACCAACAGCCGCACCGATTGCTGAAGAGATATGGTCATATCCAGCCGCGATATCTGTGACTAATGGTCCAAGAATATAAAAAGGTGCTTCATGACAAAGCTCACGCTGAATCTTCATATTTCGCTCGATCTGGTTGAGTGGAACGTGTCCTGGACCCTCAATCATAACTTGAACATTTTTCTCCCAAGCACGAAGAGTCAGCTCGCCAAGAACTTTTAACTCTCCAAGCTGAGCATCATCAGACGCGTCAGCCAAACATCCCGGACGAAGTGAATCACCAAGAGAGAGAGAAACATCATATTTTGCACAGATATCTAGGATATCATCAAACGCTGTATAAAATGGATTTTCTTTATGATAATGCATCATCCATGCAGCCATCAAACTTCCGCCACGGCTTACAATACCCATTTTACGTTTTGCAACTTTTGGCATTGTTTCAAGTAAAAAGCCAGCGTGAATAGTAAAATAACTCACACCCTGCTTTGCCTGACGCTCTAAAACCTCAAGCATAACATCAATACTTAAATCTTCTATTTTATTACCCACATCGTGAAGTATTTGATAAATAGGCACTGTTCCTATAGGAATTTTAGAGTTTGCAATGACGGCTTTGCGTATCTCGTCTAAGTCTCCACCAGTTGAAAGGTCCATCGCAGTATCCGCTTTATAGTGCTGAGAAACTTGAACTTTTTCTATCTCACCTTGTACATCACTTGCTATTGCAGATGAACCAATATTTGCATTGATCTTACATTTTGAAGCAATACCAATCGCCATCGGTTCAAGTGATGTGTGATTCACATTTGCAGGAATAATAAGTCTTCCGCGAGCTATTTCACTACGCACGAGTTCTACAGAAAGATCCTCAATTTTTGCAATATACTCCATCTCTTCAGTGATTATGCCCTGTTTTGCATAATACATCTGTGTACGAACTGGGTCATTTTCCCGTTTTTTCAGCCATTCGCTTCTCATAATATTCTCCTATTTTCAAACTCTTTATGTACTTATACAAGAGGGCACAAAAATCTACCATCTCTATAATCATTCATACAAAATATTTCAACTAGTTTTAAAGTTACAGAATTTTACACTAACAAGATAAAAAAAAGCTTTTTATATGTATAATTTCGTAACAGTTTTACCAAAACAGGAGACTTTTTGTCTGATTTAACGCTCATTATACTTGCTGCTGGAGATTCTACCCGTTTCAAAACCCCCATTAGGAAGCAATGGCTCCGAATCGGTATGGAACCTTTATGGAATTTTGTAGCTTCTAGATTTGAAAAAACAGAAAAATTCTCCAAAATCATCATTACAGCCTCAAAAAATGATGTTTCATTTATGCACAATTATACTAAACATCAAATCATCCAAGGCGGAGCAACTCGTCAAGAATCGCTCAAAAATGCACTCTTACATGTAAGCACTCCTTATGTACTTGTAACGGATGTTGCGCGTGCTTGTATCAGCGATGTGATGTTGCAAGGAATTTTAGATAAAAAAGATAAAGCCGACTGCATCGTTCCTGCCTTACATGTAAGCGATACTATTGTTTATGAAAACGAAACAGTTGACAGAAATAATATCCTTCGTATTCAAACCCCTCAACTTTCACGTACAGAGGCTTTAAAGCAAGCCCTCCAAACACAAACTGAATACACTGATGAAAGCAGTGCTATAGCTGCAAACGGTGGAACGAGAGTTTTTGTTGAGGGAGAAGATGAAGCATTTAAGCTCACTTTCGCTGGTGATATCAAAGAACTCGGATGTTTACAAGCACCCTCAAATGTTACATTAATCGGCAACGGTTTTGACGTTCACGCTTTTGATGACAAGGGCGAGATGTTTTTATGCGGTGTGAAAATCGAGAGTGATTTTGGATTTCTTGCGCACAGTGATGGCGACGTTGCTATCCATTCTCTTATCGATGCACTTTTGGGTGCCGCTGGAATGGGTGATATTGGGATGTTATTTCCTGATAATGATGATACTTATAAAGGGATTGACTCGAAGATACTTTTACAAGATGTCGTCAAAAAACTTCAAGGCTTTGGATATGCAATTGTTAACGTCGATATCACTATCCTAGCCCAGACTCCGCGCATTGGAAAATATAAAGATGAGATGAGAAAAACTCTCTCAAAAATACTTGAAATTCCCATATTTTGTGTCAATGTAAAAGCGACAACTACGGAAAAGCTTGGATTTATCGGACGTAAAGAGGGTGTCGGCGTTCTTAGCACTGCATCATTAAACTACTATAATTGGACAAATAAGTGAAAATATTAATTATCGAAAATGAGATCTATTTAGCGCAAAGTATTGCAACAAAATTGGGAGAACTTGGTCACGTATGTGACATGTGTACGTCTACAAAAGATGCGCTTAAGAGTAATCTTTATGATGTCGTTTTGCTCTCTACAAACATTAATGGGCAAGATTTTAATCCTATTATTGAATCTTTCAAAAAATCAATTGTTATTTTAATGGTTTCATATATTAGCAATGATACAGTTTCAAAACCTCTATCTATTGGAGCCAAAGATTACATTCTTAAACCTTTTATGATAGAAGAACTGATCCGAAAAATCAACCATTTTCAGGATTATGAACGACTTAAGCATCAATCAGAATCATATGAGAGATACCTCAATCATAATTTTGCATCTATCTCTGATGAGCCTAATATTTCAAATATGGAACTTCCGATTTTTATCTCGTGTAATTTTCAAAAATATTCAGATTCATTTGCTTTTAAATATGCAAATAAACAAAATAAACCGCTCTATTTTGTCTCTTTGACAAATCCAAAAGCGATGAGTGAAATCTCGATGCTACCAATTAGCACCATCATCTATGTTACAGATTTTCAAGTGATCAAAAAGTCTGATAAAAAAGAGTTCTTGGAACTTATCAAAGGCAGAAATGTCATCGTTTCTAGCACGGATAAAATAGATGATGTAGACTATGAAATCATTGATATTAAAAATGATAACAATATTTTCGATCAAAATGACATCCTTCCTATCGAGGATTACGTCAAGTATATTGTGTTAAACTATCAACATAAATTTCCAGATACAGAACTCTCTAAAAAACTTGGAATCTCCAGAAAAAGCTTATGGGAAAAGAGAAAGAAATATGGCATCGCAAAGAAAAAATAAAGTTCTTATCATTGACCATGAAGCAGCTGCTGCTTTAGAGTTTTTAAAAGCTGGCCTTTTACATCCAGTTCTCTCATTGATGAACAAAGCCGAGGTTTCTGAAGTCCTCTCCAACTCAACCATAAACAAAAAAATATTTCCCTTTCCTTTTATTCTAGCACCCTCAGGCAAACGTAATGAAATAGTTCTTCAGGAGATCAAACCAAATGAAACCCTTGACCTTACATGCAATGGGGAACTCTTTGCCACACTCATCGTAGAAGAGGTTTTTGAGATCGATCCAAAAGAGAGACTTCGCCATATCTATGGAACAGATGATGAGATGCATCCAGGCGTAAGATCGACAAGTAAAAGACTGGGGAGATATGCTGTTTGCGGTCATTATACACTTACAAGCGAGATTCCAGATCTTCATAAAGATGAGATCAAAGAAGCCATAGAACTCTTAAATGCTAAAAATATCACGGCTATCATGATGGCAGTAAATCCTCTGCACCGTGCACACGAGCGTCTTATAAGACAATCTTTAGAAAGCAGCGATCTTACTGTTATATTTTTACTCAAACCTTATGAAACAGCAGACCTTCAATACTCTCTTCGTTATGAAGCTTTAAAATATTTTATAGATAACTATCTGCCAAAAAATAGAGTTCTCATCGTTCCTTTGGAGACAAACTATATCTTTGCCGGGATCAATGAAATTATTATTGATGCTATTGTCGCCAAAAACTATGGTTGTACAAAACTCACAATTGGTCCAAATCATGCAGGTCTTGGCATGTATTATGACGCCAATACCAATAAATCAATTCTTGATCGTGTGACTGATATTGGTATTAATATCTCTATTGCAAGTGAATATGTCTATTGCAATATTTGTAAAACACTCGTCAGTACAAATACCTGTCCTCACGGCCAACATCACCATATCTCCTATCATGCTGAGTCTATTTTGGAGCTTTTAAAGCTTGGGATAGTTCCTCCAGCAGTGCTTCTACGAAAAGAGATCTCAGCACTTTTACTCTCAAAAATGTTTAAAAATAGATTTAAGAACTTAGAAAAAATGTATTACAATCTTCTTCCTGTAGGCGGTCTTTTAGAAAGCCATACAGAAGAAGAGTTTTACAAAGAGCTTATGAAGCTTTACCAGACAACATCACTTACTTAGGATTTTTATGAATCGTTTTTTTATAACTTTAGGATACAGCGGGTTCTATCCAAAAGCTCCCGGAACTATGGGCTCTTTTGTAGCACTTTTAATTGGAATCCCTGCCCTTGCCTATCTTGGTAATCAGCTTATGTTTACACTTACACTGCTTATCTCTGCTATTGCAGTAAAAGAGATCAACCGTTATGAGGCAACAAGCGGTACGCATGATGATAAAAGTATTGTTATAGACGAGCTTGCTGGAATGTGGTTTGCCCTTTCTATCGCTCCGGGAACGATGATAAACTTCAGTGATATTTTTGATTTTTCAAATGGATTTTTAATTCAATCACTTTTAGCATTTGCATTTTTTAGATATTTTGATATTGCAAAACCTTCCATAATAGGAAGAATAGATAGAAATATGAGTGGCGGTCTTGGAGTAATGCTCGATGACGTTGTCGCAGGTTTTGCGGCTGGTATATCAGCGGCATTTTTGTGGCAAATCTGGTTAAAACTTTTACCATATTTTGCATAGAAAAGCCTTACACCCACAGGGCACTCCGCATGCGAAGTGCCCTGAAGGCCTAGCAAGGCCTTGAAAGTTTCAAATCCCCTCTGCAATCATCGCATCTGCGACTCTCTTAAACCCTGCGATATTTGCTCCATCTATATAATTCCCTTCAACTCCATAATCTTTTGCTGTTAAAGCGATACGCTTACAAATTTGCTGCATTGTTTCTTTGAGCTTTTCATCCACTTTTGCAAAAGACCATTTTTGCATAGAAGCATTTTGACTCATCTCAAACTCACTCACAGAAACTCCACCAGCATTTGCAGCTTTTGCAGGAGCAAAGCATATCTTATGGGTTAAAAAGAGCTCTGTAGCTTCAGGAGTTGATGGCATATTTGCCCCTTCACTCACAGAAACACAACCATTTTTTATAAGGTTATCGGCATCTACTTTTGTCAACTCATTTTGCGTCGCACATGGAAATGCCGCGTAACAAGGAATACTCCAAACAGAATGTCCTCCATCAGGATAATCTGCCACAGGAATATAATTGGCTTCTTTATGAACACTCGAATATTCGCTTAAAGAACCTCTTCGCTCAAGTTTAATCTCTTTAATCAATTTTAGATCAATTCCTCGACAATCATAGAGTGTTCCCGTAGAGTCTGAACAAGTGACAACAATCGCTCCAAGTGATTGAAGTTTTTCTATAGTATAGATTGCCACATTTCCTGCACCGCTGACTGTACATACTTTCCCTTTAAGCGGTTCTTTTCTCTCTTGCTCCAACATCGCTTCAGTAAAATAGACAACTCCATATCCTGTCGCTTCAGGACGCATTAAAGATCCTCCGAATATAAAAGGTTTTCCTGTGAGAACACCCTCATATGTAGATGTTATTTTTTTATACTCACCAAAAAGATATCCTATCTCACGTGCACCTACGCCGATGTCCCCAGCTGGAACATCCATTCTCGGTCCAATGTATTTATGAAGTTCTGTCATAAATGAAGAACAAAACTTCATAATTTCAAAATCACTTTTACCTTTAGGATCGAAATCACTTCCTCCCTTTGCACCACCTAGTGGAAGACCTGTAAGAGAATTTTTAAGTATCTGCTCGAATCCCAAAAATTTCAGTATTCCCTCGTTCACCGTTGGATGAAAGCGAAGTCCCCCTTTATAGGGCCCAAGAGAGTTATTGAATTGAATTCTGTAGCCCGTATTTACTTGAATCTTTTGCTGATCATCCATCCATGTAACTTTAAATTTTATAATTCTATCTGGAATGATAAGGCGATCTAAAATAGCATGTCTTTTATATCTTGCATCAGACTCCAGTAAAGGTGCAATAGAGGTTATTACCTCTTCCATCGCTTGAAAAAATATAGCGTCATCTGCACAATTTGATTCTTTAAATTTATCGAATTCATTTTTTATAATATCTAGCATCTTTTCTCCATCTGACTTAATCTCATTTATTATAGCAGATGTTAAAAAATTAGCTTCTAATCTCTTTTTGATTTGTAAGTTGTTGTAAAAAGTTTGAAATATTTATGAGTGAAAAAGTAATCAAAAAAATCAAAAGTCCAGGAAAAAAACTGACCCACCAAGCGATTTGTATCACCTCTTTTCCATCACTCATAATACTTCCCCAGCTCATCTGCGGAGCTACAATGCCAAGACCTAAAAAACTCAGAGCCGATTCTGCAAGAATAGCGCCTCCAACTCCAAAGGTAAAACTGACAAAAAATATTGGTGCCAAAAGCGGTACATAATATTTTAAAATTATCTTTACCTTGGAAACATTAGCAATACGAAGTATCTTAATATAAGGCTGTGCGCTAATAGAATAACTCTCGCTTCTCACAAGCCTCGCTGTTGTCATCCAGCCTGTGATAGATATGATGAGTACCAACACCCAAACGGAAGCGTTCACATAACTCACAAGTGCCAAAAGTAAAAAGAAAGTTGGAAAAGTTAAAAACAAGTCTACTATCAAAACGAAAGTTTTATCTGTTTTTCCTTTAAAATATCCTGCAGTAGCGCCGACTATAAGACCGATGAACGTAGATAAAAAGGCGCTCAGTATTCCAATAAGTAAAGAAACTTGTCCACCTTCGATTAAACGTGCTAAAAGATCTCGTCCGAGTCTGTCAGTTCCAAGAAAATATGTTAATGAAGGAGAACTTAATATTGCGCTTACATGTAAAGCTGTTGGAGAGGCAGTATAAAAAAAAGATCCTACAAAACTAAAAAGCATCACAAAAATTAAAATCGCAATGCTAACGTAAGGAATCAAATGAAAATCACTTTACTGTTTGATACCAAGAAGCGTCGTCATCATTTGATCAATAGTCGTAATAATTTTTGCACATGCACCGTATGAAGTTTGATACTTAATAAGATTTGTCATCTCTTCATCCATGTTGACTTTTGAAACAGAGTTATACTCCTGTTGTGCTGCTGTGTAACGGGCTGTTATTGTATCATTTGCAGCTATTGCCGCATTTGTTTGAGATCCAACAGTTGTAGCAATAGTATCAAACATCCCATAGGTTGTATCACTATAAGTAGCACCACTATTTTTTTGTGTAAATTTGATATTTTCAAATTGTGACTGAACCATTGCCATAGCAATTGCATTATTACCAGAAGTTGGTGCCGTGTTAGCGGCAATTTGCGTAGGATCTTTTTTGAGTTTACTAGCCAGATCTATATTACTTGCATCAGTTCCATCAAAAAATTTATTGAGCCCCATAGCTCCCGCAAAATTTGTTCCCGAACCAAAACTATTATTTGAATCTAAATTGTCTTTTATAGCGAAAGTATACCCTTGCGATTGCAAACTGCTATCTTTTAAATTGACCCCTAACGAGCCATTTGAATAACTTACAGAAAGAAAAGAATTAACATCATTATTTGCATTATTATCAGCATTATCATCTTTACTTGCAGCAACCTGTGCTTGAATAGAATTTGTACCTGAGGTAAAAGTAGTCAAATCATCAACATTAATAGTACGCTTTGCAGCTACATTTCCATTAATATCATATACAATTAAGTCAAAACTGCCTTTTTTGATTCCTAAACCTGTATTTGTCAGCGCATCTGATGGGTTTGAGATCACTGGATTTGACTGCATAGAAGTTGTTGCACTCTGTGCATAAACATTGTTTGTACTTTGGATCAAACCTGTTGCAAACATATCTAATTGATCACTTATACCCTGAAGGACACCGTTTGTCGGCTTTCCATCAGCACCTACCTCAGATCCTCTAAGATTTAAAAGAGCACCGACACTGCCACCAGTTATATTTTGAGTAAATGGTATCTGAGCACCATCTTGACGCTGATAATAAAGCGAATACATACCACTTTTACTTGAAGTGTTATCCAAACCTATAGGATGATACCCTGATCCATCAACAATATTGAAACCATTAACACTGATACTATAACTACCATTTTTAATTGCCATACTAGAATCAACTGCATTATTTGATTCTATCTGACCAGACATCACATTTGCACCAACAAGGTTAGCTAACGAAAGTTCGAGAGTCCCTCTTTGATCTCTTAAATCATTTGCATTATTGGCACCACCCGCTTCAGTAGTTCCAATGGCTGTATTTAAACTTGCTATCTGTTTTGCAATATTATTTACTTCGTCAATATTTGTTTTTAATTGAGTATTCAACTGGCTTTGAAGTGAAGAAACTTGGGTTTGTGTACTTTGAATATGTTGGGTTAATACCTGTGTTTGCTGTGCTAATGCTACTTTTACCGCATTGTTATCAGGATTATCAGCCAAAGATTGCCACATATTATAATAAGCACTCAAATCTGACTTGATTCCAACACCATCTATTTCAGGAAAATAAGTTGAAACTTGTTGCAATGTACTTTTTGTAAAATCTGATGCCTGTTTATCAGCAGAGGAAGAAGTATAACTATTAAAAGTAAATTGATCAAAAATACGTGCGATTTGCTGTATCTGAGTTCCATTGCCCACTGCACCGGGAGTAAGATTGATCGGTGGAGCAGCCTGCGTCATTACTCGCTGACGACTGTACCCGTCTGTATTGGCATTTGTAATATTGTGTCCAGTCGTATCTATTGCAACCTGCGCTGCATTCAGTCCTGAATATCCGATGTGAAGAGAGTTAAATATTGATGCCATGACCTACGCTCTAATTTCCAAAAATGATGGGTTTTTTGACGCGACTCTTTGATATCCATTCATCTCTGTAGGAACGATACGCTCTAACAAAGTATTATAAAATGAACTGACGGTCAAAACCATTTTTGCATATTTTTGATTTGTTACTCTTAAGTTTGAAAGTTCATCTCTTAGTTCACCAAGTGCATCATGTTCTTCACCATTTAACAAATTCGCAAGATCCTTCTGTGGACTTGTGCTCATGAGCTTTGATATTTCATGATCAATCATAGCTTTTTTAGATTCAAAACTCTTAATTTTTTCATCTTTAAGCGGTAAGCGATCAAACTGAGGAGTTTGCTTTGCTTCTTTTATGTTCTCAATATCAGTCTCTGTCATGCGTATAAGATCTTTTAAGTCTCCAACCGCACTTTGTAAATGGTGTAACAGCATTTTAAACTCCTGATTCTTTATTGCATTAACTCATCGGCAATACGCTTTGAAAGCGTAGAGAGATCAAGTTTATATTCTCCAGATGCTATTGAACCTTTTAACTGATCGACTTTACTCATATCAGCATCTTTATTCATTTGCTCTGTTTTTTTTGTATTAGACTTTACTTCAGCATTTGTACTTTGAAAAGCCGCACTTCCAACCGCGCTATTTAACTGATTTATCATCGGTAATCCTTGCCTCTCATATAAAGAGTAGTATTTAGTTTATTATTTATACTCTCATATCGGCAAATGCACATTTTCTTTTAACTTGGCTTTACTTGTTTTTGACTCAAAAAATCATATAACATCTGTGAAAATCCAAAACTTCCGGCACTTTGCTTGCTGAGTTCATCACGATACATAGACTGATACATCTTATCTCCTGGATCATTTTGAGAACTAAAAAGACTCTTTTCATCCTTCATCGCATCATCCATCATCATTTTTATGATAACCGATTCAAATGCATCCGTCTGCTCACGCAGTTTTTTATCATCTTGCGTTGCTGTGATCTTTGGAGTAGAACTCACATCATTAGACAATAAAGCCTGTTGCATAGATGTTGAACCTATTAGACTGCTCATTATATAACCTCCAGTTCAGCTGAAATAGAACCCGCACTTTTCATTGCTTCAAGTATAGAGATAATTGCTTTTGGAGTCGCACCAAGTTTTTGCAACGATCTTACAATATTTGCGACCGTTGTTGTTCCAGTTTTTGTATAAACCTCATTTTGATTTAAGCCAATGACAAGATCATTATCTAGTTTCACCGCTCCTGCTGGAGATTCAGCCTGCGCAGATGGCTTTATTTTTATGGTGATGTCCCCTTGAGTGATGACAACGGGTTTCACTTCTATATCAACACCGGCAATGATAGTCCCAGTTCTTTCGTTGATAACAATTTTACTTTCAGGCGTATAGTCCATATTGATATTTTCAACTTTTGAGAGAAACTCTACCATTGACTGGTTTGTTGGTCGTTGCAATTTAATAGTGCGAGAGTCAAGGGCTACCGCTATTTGTGAATTATATGTTGCATTAATAGCTTTTTGCACAGCAACTGCATTTTCAAAATTTGATTCCTTCAAAGAGAGTGTCGCGTATTGCTGATGAGCGATATCTACATCTATCTCACGTTCTATCATACCGCCACCATATACAAGACCTGCAGTTGGATGAGAATCTGCACCTGCTCCACGCTCATTTTTTCCGCCGATACTCACAGGACCTTGTGCAAGTGCGTAAATCTTCCCGTCAACTCCCTTTAGAGGTGTCATCAAAAGTGTACCGCCTTGTAACGACTGTGCATCTCCGATAGAAGAGACCGTAACATCAAGTTTATCACCCTGTCTTGTAAATGCGCCTATTTTAGCCGTTACAACAACAGCTGCAACATTTTTAGACTTGATATCTGCAGGATTCATATCGATATTCATAGCTTTAAGCATATTTGCGATCGATTGTAAAGTAAATTTTGAAGTTGTTCCATCACCTGTTTTTTTCAAACCGACGACCAAAGAGTAACCAATAACCTGATTTTCTCTGACGCCGACGATAGATGAGACATCTTTTATCTTCGTCGCCTCAAGTGCTAATGACAGTATTAAAAGTAGTAAAAATGATTTCATTGCTATCCTTGCTTCTTAAGAGCAAAGTAGCAATTTATGTTCCAAAATTAGTTGTAGTAAGTTAAAGAAGTGTTTCCGAATTTTTTTGTTTTCATTTTAGTGTACTGTGCTATAACTTCAGGTAGTTCAAGTGAGCTCATATGCTCTATAATAACCATTTCACAAAGTTCATGAGGAAACTCACGGATAAGTTCAATCATCTTGTCATAGATATCTTCCATCCCCTCACGAACGGAAAAAGGGGGATCTATATAAAGGTAAGCACTTTCTCCAAAACTTTTTATCCTTGTGATAGCCGTTTTGATATTTGTAAAACTGTCTCCACTTAGTACTTCACATGCAGCAGGATCAGTTTGTGCAATGTTTTCATGTAATATTTTCAAAGCATCTCTATCTTTTTCCATAAAAATGATTTTTTTAGCGCCGCGACTAAGCGCTTCTAAACCTACAGAACCACTTCCAGAAAATACCTCAACAAAAATGGCATCCATAATTCCAAACTGTATTGTGTTAAAAAAAGATTCCAATACTATGACTTTTGAAGTACGTGTTGTTGTTTTACTAGGGAGTTTAAGCGTTTTTCCCTTGTACTTGCCAGCGATAATTTTTTTTGTAAAATTTGTACTATTTTTCATAAAATGCTCTTATTGTCTTGATTAAATTTTCTTGATACTCTTGTGTAAGTTGCTCGATTCTATCTTGTAAAAATTTGAAATCTAACCCTTTATCTGTAGTTTCAAAACTTTCTTTTTGTTCTAATTCTTCTATCATAGAAAGAAAACTTTTACTTTCTTTCTCATCGTTCATCACTTTTTCTAAAGCCAAAACAAGCTGAGATTTTGAAAATGGTTTTATTAGATCTCCGTCACTCTCATTTGAGATGTAAAGCGTTTTTTTATCAATATCAAGCTTTTGGTCACTCACAACGATATCGCAGTTTTTAATAGGACTGAGTTCTTTATCTAAAAATAGTTCCACACTTCTTTGAAGAAGCGGAGATTCGCATTTAACAGCTACTCTCATCGGACTAGATCTTTAACTTATATATTTTTGCATACGGAGTCATTTCAACTGCCTCATAAAGATTTTTGTCATAATGTTCAAGTACAAAAAGTTGCACGTATGTAGAATTAAAACTTGCTTCATCGAGAATCAAAAACTGCCCATAACTTGCCATGTAAATCACAGTGATGCTTGCCATAGAGTTTAACTGTTTGGTGTCAATACTGAGTTTCCCATCTTTTTCATATCCTGTTTTTATAAATCTGTTGATTGGCATCTCTTTATCTCCAAACTTCACACTAGCAGTTGTTTTGTTGATGGAAATTCCATTTTGAAGATAGATAAAATGTTCATCTTCATTTGTAGCTTGCGAAGCGAAGAAAATAGGATCTGCATATCTGCTACCACTCATAAGATCAAGATTTGAAAAGAGTGTAACAGTCGGATAGATACTGAGCATTCTGTATGGAAGATAAAGGTACACATCTTTTGTCTTTTTAGGCAAAGTAATATTTGCCCCACTTTCTAATGCACTTAAAAAATCGTTTGTGTCTTTAAAGCCGTTTGCTTTTGTCATCTCTTCTATATTTGAAGCAACTTTAGTCTGGTTTGCTTCACTTTTTTTAGCATTCTCATCTGAAACTTTAAGTGCGCGCGCGTCATATTCCACATCAAGTCTTGCCATTTTAGCTGCAGCGTCTTGGGGTTTTGTTAAAATATAACTCACAGGAAAATTCACATCGCCATCATGTTTTGCTCCATCTACCAAAGTAAACATATCTGCATAATAACGAAGAGGATAGCCAAAATCCCACCAACTGATAATATAATCTTCCCTACTTGTTTTTTGTTTTAGTTTATCAAGCATAACGACTTCATCTTTATTAAAAACAGTTGGTACTTGATACTCTTTTACATGCAAGACATTTGGGAGTAAAACCAAAAGTGCACCAACAAAAAGTGTCGCATACTGCATAAAATAACTCGGCATTTTCTTTGCAATCTCAGAGATAATAAACGCGACACCAAAAGCCAATGGAACGACGGCATAGATAGTAAAACGAAGTCCGCCACTCTCTGCTAAAAAGCCAAGACCAATCAAAGGAAGTGCTAAAAGCATCACACGATATCTGTATGAAAGCCAGATATATCCTGCAATCGAGAGGATGAAGGTAATAGGATTCCCGCTGATTCTACTTGCAAACTCAGAAAATGGAACATGTCCCGCTTCACGGACAGTTTGCATAACTGTAAAGAAATGAAGCCCAAGTCCAGCAGTTGAAGCATCTACACTATCTCTAAAAACATATGCTTTTAATCTTACTGTGATAGGATCCAAACCACCGCTTGCAAAAAATGCAAGAACTCCTGCTCCAAGAAAATAATAAACATACTTATCAAACTTCTTATTTTTAAAGATTAAATAAAGAGCCACAACGATAGGCAAACGAATAAGTTCACTCGTCATCATCATCGCAAAAAGCATAATTGCCAAAAGTTTAAAATTGTAACTATTTTTTCTATCGAAGAAAAGTGCATAAACAAGGATAAGTCCAAAGAAAGCAGATTCTAGTGCAATACTTTGTGGATACCACCATCTGTAAACTAAAATATCAAGCGCAGTTATCAGAAGAAATTTATCCTGATTTGAATTGATTGCCCAGATTATAGACCAAAGTAAAAAAGTCGGCAAAACGATAGTAAGCATATCTGTATCATAATATCCAACCATAGTACGATTATAGTAACTCCAAGCTATCGAAGCAAGAAGGGCCGCAATAAAGCCCATATCAAGACGTTTAATACTATATGAAATCAAGATAATCGGTATGACAAGGAGTGAACCTAAAACTGCCGGTAAATAAAAGACAATACTCTCAAATGAAAAAGGCAATATTTTCACCAATGCATATGTTAACTGAGAAGTAGCACCGTCCACAGGGGATAAATCACCAGTTTGATGAAAACCGGCAACAAGATCTCTTGCACCCTCTGCAAAGAAATACCCATCATTCGTATTTATCATAAATTGTCCGTTAAACATAAACGGTTCGTATCCATGAAACTGATACACCCAGATCAATCGGACTGCGATACTAAATAGATACGCTATCGTAATAAGTAACAGTACTTTTTTATTGTCTTGCGAAATTGTCATTTTTTCTCTTTTTACTAATTTTTTCGACGCGTATTATAGCATCTTCATGTGATACTCAATGGAGTATCGCATATCCTCATCTAATGACTCAACACTACTTAGCACCCAACTCAAGTATGCCACATCACTCATAACGATTTCTTCTATAAAACGACCCTTGTATTTTCCAAAACTCAGCTTTTGTATTAGGATTGGATGGGAACTGAGTTCTTGAAGTTTTTCATCATCTGCCATATCATTGAGATACTTGTGCAAAAGTCTTACATGTAAGGCATCGCTGAGCACTTCGTGAGCTTGTAACTCTATACCAAGTTCATCTGCAACTCTTAATTCATCTTTATAAAGTTTGAGTTCATATCGAAGATACTGCAAAGAAAACTGTTCACACTCTTGTATTAACGCTCTTGTACATTTGAGTGTATCAATAAATGCTCCGTGAAAAATGAAGCCCTCATATTTAAGCATTGCGATATCAAAAGCAATATTATGACCGACAAAAGTTGTATCAATTGTATTATATTTTTCCAGTATCTCTTTTATCTTTGAATTTTCAAAACTCTTTTTCTCTTTGAGCATTTCATCTGTTATATGGTTTATAGCCGAAGCTTCTGGACGCATCTTTTTGGGAGGTTTAATAAGTTCTTTATATACTAAAACCTCTTCATCTAATACGATCAAACCAACAGCGCACACTCTGTCATTTTGCTCTAATCCGGTGGTTTCGACATCAATATAAATCAACATTTTAGTTTGACCCATTAATTTTAAGCAAATTTACGCACTCGTATGTGATTCCAAGAGATTATGATAATGCTCTAATGTCATAAAACTTTTCTCAAATCTCCAACGAAGAACAAAGGCAACAACCTCATTTTTAAGTTTTTCATCTATATTTTCCACTCGTCCAAAATATGCAAGCGAAATATTTTTACTCTTTACTAGAGCATCTTTATCATAAGAAATTGCTAGTATTTGAAGATATTTTCCCTTTTTGATTTCACCTAGATCATCATCTTTAAGAGAAACACCCGAAAGATTGATTGCTTTAAACTCAAAAATATCTGAAAATTTTTCTATCTTTTCATTTACATGTAAGCTCTTAAATAGCTCTTCAAGTAATTTTAAATTCTCTTTTCTAGTCATCTCATATCCGGATATTTTGGACGAAAGATTTTTCAATCTATCTAATGCACTACTCATAATTTATAACTTCCTTTTATGCAAAAACAAACTTTAAAAAGATATAATATCTTAAAAAAGATAAAGACAAACATGGATTACTTAAAGATACAGGGCAACACAAAACTCGGCGGAACAATAGAGATATCAGGTGCAAAAAACGCGGCTTTACCAATTATAGCGATGACTCTTTTAGCAAAAGGTGATTTACAAATCACAAACCTTCCAGAAGTTGTAGATATAAAAACACTTCTAAAACTTCTTGGTAACTTGGGTGCAGAATATACATTTGCAAATAATACTTTAGATATCAACACATCAACAGTCCACCACACAAAAGCGACTTACGATATTGTAAAAACGATGCGTGCGTCCATCTTGGTTTTAGGACCACTTTTGGCTCGTTTTGGGCATTGTGAAGTTTCTCTTCCAGGTGGATGTGCTATAGGTCAGCGTCCAATAGACTTACACCTTAAAGCTTTAGAGCATATGGGTGCAAAGATCACGATTGAAGCTGGATATGTCAAAGCTGAAGCGCCGGATGGTTTGGTTGGTTGTGATATCAACTTTGACAAGATCACCGTTACAGGAACAGCAAACATCATTATGGCGGCGGCTCTTGCTCGTGGAACAACGACTATTATCAATGCAGCGCGTGAGCCTGAAGTAGTACAACTGTGTGAAGTTTTAAGAGATAGCGGTGTGAAGATCGATGGAGTTGGAACTGCAATATTAACAATTGAGGGTTCTGATAGAGAACTTATTGACATCAAAGCATTTAGCGTTATCCCTGACCGTATCGAGATAGGCACCTATCTTTGTGCAGCGGCAATCACAAAATCTGAACTAACTCTCAACAAAGTAAGATTAGGCCATCTTGGCGCAATTATCTCAAAACTCGAAGAGATGGGTTGTACCTTTACAAAAGGGGAAAATTCTCTGACTATCCATCCAGCCAAAGTCATCAAAGCTGTGGATATCGTAACTCAAGAGTATCCAGGATTTCCGACAGATATGCAAGCTCAGTTTTTAGCACTTGCTACTCAAGCAGAAGGCGTTTCAACGATAGAAGAGAGGTTGTTTGAAAATAGATTTATGCATGTGAGTGAATTACAACGTCTTGGTGCAGATATTAAGCTAAACGGTCACACGGCAACCATCAAAGGTGCTACAAAACTTTCAGGTACAGATGTTATGGCAACTGACCTTCGCGCATCGAGCGCACTTGTTCTGGCGGCTATGGTAGCCGATGGAGAAACAAGTATCCACCGTATCTATCATCTTGATCGAGGATATGAAAAGTTAGAGAAAAAACTCGAAGCTGTTGGAGCAAAAATAGAAAGAGCAAAAGAGTAGAACTTTTCTACTCTTTAAAAATAATCATCTCGTAGATACTTTTTTTCGTCACTAAAGACTTGTCTGGCGCCACCGAAGAAGAGTTTCGTAGGCGAGAAATCTCATGACGCAGTTCTGCAATCTCAAGCTCCATATCATCTATCTGATCTTTTAAACGTATCGCTACATCCACACCAGCGAGATTTACCCCAAGCTCACGTGTTAAGCGCAAAATCATTTTAATTCTATCAATATCTCGTTGTGAATACATACGAATACGCCCATCAGAACGTGATGGAATTATGAGATTTTCTCTCTCGTACTGGCGCAATGTCTGAGGATGAATCTCTAAGATCTTAGAGACAACACTTATGAGATAAACGGGTTCATCATAATGGTGTGGCATGCTCTACTCCTGTGGTAATTTTTCTTGCATCATTTTCACTAATGCTTCATCTAAACTCTCAACTTGTGGCAGAACTATGTTTGCTTTAAGATAAAGATCACCTCTACCATTTGTCTTACGATTTAAAACACCCATCTCTTTGACACGAAAACTTTGGCCATTTTTCGTGTTTTGTGGGATTTTAAGTTTAATCTCTTTCTCAAGCGTTTGAATGCTGATCTTATCTCCAAAAAGTGCTGCATGTAAAGGAACATCGATCGTTTTAATGAGATTATCTCCATCTCTTTCGTACTCAGAGGAAGTGGCTACGTTTATCTTTAAAAAAAGATCTCCGGCACGTCCGCCTTGAGCATGACCTTTGCCTCGCACACGAAGCTTTTCACCGCTTTTCACACCCGCTGGAATTTTGATATCAAATCTCTCACCATTAACAGACACTGAGTGTGAACCGCCGAGTATTGAAACGACAAAAGGGATAGTTACATTTGATTCGATGTCAAGATTTGTTTCTTGTTGAAAGCCTCCACCACCAAAACCCCCGCGTGAACTTCCGCCAAAACCGCCACCGCCACCAAACATATTACGAAGAATCTCATCAAGATCGACATTGCCACCGCGTGAACTTGCAAAGTCATGAAAATTTTGTCCGCCAAACATAGAGTCACCATGTTGATCATACTGAGCGCGTTTCGTCTTGTCGCTTAGTATCTCATATGCAGCATTCACTTCTTTAAATTTATCTTCAGCATCTGGTTCTTTGTTAATATCTGGATGAAATTGACGTGCAAGTTTTCTATACGCTTTTTTTATTTCTGCTTCTGTTGCACTTTGTGTAATTCCTAAAGTGTCATATAATGATTTGCTCATATTTGTATCCTGATTATATATATTAAATTGTTATGTGGGATTATATCATAAAACTTGAGTCAGTGTCAATCAAGTTTTTTAAGGAGATTTGGAAGATTACATGTAAGAAAAGCTCTTACATGTAAGGATTATTTCTAATGAAGAAAGTGTCTAGTCTCAGAGAAGTAAAGTGCCATGCCGTGCTCATTTGCAGCATCTATGACTTCATCATCACGGATAGAACCACCCGGCTCGATTACGCTTTTTACACCAGCTGCCGCAGCCGCATCGATGCTATCACGGAAAGGGAAAAATGCTTCCGAAGCTAATGCAGCTCCGCTCACATCAAGACCCATCTCTTTGGCTTTTTTAAGCGCACATTGGCTTGCATCTACGCGAGATGTCATACCCATGCCCACGGCTACCATCGCAGAGTTTTTCACATAAACAACACAATTTGATTTTGTCAAAGATGCTACTTTGTAAGCGATCTCCATATCTTTTAACTCTTGCGCGGTTGCAGATTTGTTACTTACAAGTTTCGAGTTTTTAACCTCATCTTCACCCACTTTATCAGCGTCTTGGAACACAAAACCGCCATCAATATGTTTGAAGTCATAAGTGTCATTTGCAAGAACCAACTTATCACTGCCATACTCAAAAAGCTTGATACGCTTCTTAGCAGTAAACACTTCTTGAGCTTCTGCTGTGAAACGTCCAGCGATGATGACTTCTAAAAATATCTCGTTCATCTTTTCTGCCAACGCTTTATCAACAGTGCCGTTTACCGCAACAACTCCGCCAAATGCAGAAACAGGATCACATTTGAGTGCTTCTGTGTAAGCTTCTAAAAGGTTGTCTTTGATTGCAAAACCACATGGATTTCCGTGTTTTACAATACATACCGCATTGTCATCGCCAAAAGCAGCAGCGATCTTCACGGCACCGTTGATGTCTGTAAGGTTGTTAAAACTTGCCTCACCTTTGAGTGTCGTGAAGTTTTTAGAAAAGTACTTGTCAAACTCGTACAAAGCACCCTTTTGGTGAGGGTTTTCACCATAACGAGTATCCATCACTTTATTTCCTACTATGAATTGTTTGTCGCCCATGCCGTTGTTGAAGCGTGAGTTCATATAGTTTGCGATCATAGAGTCGTACGCCGCAGTATGCTCATACGCTTTTATCATCAATGAACGTCTGAACTCTACTGTGTTTGTATCTTGTTTGATAGCATTAAGAACAAGTGAATAGTCACTCGGATCAGTCACGATGATAACACTGTCAAAGTTCTTCGCAGCACTTCTCACCATCGCAGGCCCACCGATATCGATGTTTTCGATGATCTCTTCAAAATCATCAGTTCTCTCGATTGTCGCTTTAAACGGGTAAAGGTTTACACACACCAAGTCGATAGCCTCAACGCCAAGCTCTTTTGCCTGATCCAAGTGAGACTGTTTGTCACGACGGTGCAAAATACCACCATGAACGTATGGATTTAAAGTCTTTACACGTCCTTCAAAACACTCAGGAAACTTTGTAACTTCATCAATCTCTATTGCTTTAACGCCGCTTTCAACTAGAATCTTATATGTTCCACCTGTAGAGATTATTTCAAATCCGTTAGATACTAACGATTTTGCAAATTCGACTATGTTGCTCTTATCGCTAACACTTAGTAATGCTCTTTTCATGAAAGACCTTGTAAAAATAAATTGTGGAATTTTATCCTATCGGAGTTTATAAAAAGGTAAACTTACGAGTTTATTGACCGCAATCAACAAGAGTTTTTGCAAAAATAACTATAATTCAAATTAAAAAAAGGATTTCCTATCATCTACGCAATCATCCACACCATCCATCTCTACTCCATCTTCATCTACGGCGGATTTCTTTTTGTCGATAATCTTTTTCTCTCCAAAATAGCGCGTACTCTCGGCGAAGATGAGGCAAAAAAGGCAAAAGAAGCGATAATG
Organism: Campylobacterales bacterium; assembly: GCA_038205935.1. Lineage (GTDB taxonomy): Bacteria > Campylobacterota > Campylobacteria > Campylobacterales > Sulfurimonadaceae > Hydrocurvibacter. The sequence continues at coordinate 2,550 of JBBRBK010000024.1, read as the reverse complement.
GTACATGTAAGGAAAGTAGTGCCTTACGCTCTTATGGTTGCAGTCGCAAGCGGACTTTATATGTTCTCTCAAATCTTTGGAGAGATAAAGGACGAAGGACTCAGCCGTTTTCAGATAATGCTCAGCATCAAAGCATTTTTAGGCATTTGGCTAGGATTTCGCGGCATCAATCAAAAGTTTTTCGGCATCAATCCATGGGTATTTAAAAGCCACCTCTTTCCGCTCATACTTGTTGTTATTATGATTTTTTTGTCGCAGTTTATGTATTTGTAAATATATGATGCTTTTGTATAAAAATTCAATTAAAATATGACTCGTATTTACTTAAATGATATAAATATACTTATATGTAAAGAATTTCTCTCTGTACTTTTTTCTTCGCAAAAAAGTACCAAAAAGCTCTTGCAACGGCTTCGAGCTTGCCTTTGGCAAGTTCCCAATAAACTATTCACAAATCCCTAAAAATTCAAAACTCGGCTACACCTCAAACAGTTGAATTTTCTTAACGTCATTACATTTTTCTTTCTTGGCTCTGCAGATGTTGCAACTGACGGGTGAGTTTTGTCGGCGATGGGGTGTCACTTTGGATTTTAGCTTTTTTGACCGAGTGGAGTCGTAAAGAAAATGCAACTGTTTGAGGTGTAGCCGAGTTTTGCATTTTTAGACGTAGCGACCGAAACAAAGCGTTAAGAAATCCATCTTGCTGACACGAGCTTTTTTGCATACTTTTTTTTCGGCAGAAAAAAGTATGAGAGAAGTCTTATAAAAAAGTGAGAAAGAAGACGCTTGCACCAAAGAGCGCTTACATGTAAAGAGTTTCCACTCAATATTCAAACATCTTCACCAGCATATTTGAAATATTTTTCGACACCTTTTCATCAACTTCGCCGATTTTTTTTACTAGTCTTGCTTTATCGACAGTTCTGATTTGATCGAGTAATACCAATCCGTTTTTATCTTCAAATTTTATCTTCGGTCTAAATATAAACTCAAATCCCTTGCTCGTCATGGGTGCTACGATAACGGTATTAAGTACATTCATCTCATTTGGCGAGATTACGATGCAAGGACGTGTCTTTTGTATTTCAGACCCAACCGTAGGATTTAATTTCACCAGATAAATCTCAAATCTCTTGATATCGACTACCATTCGTAATCATCCAAATCGCTATCATTAAGTAGATCACCTAAAAGTGCTTCGTCTTTTTTGTTTTTATTTGCCGATAAAACACTCTTTATATTTTCTTCCCACATCTCTCTTGCCACGTTATTTACGGGTTTAATCAATAAACCATTCTCAACAACTTCAAATTCTAGATTGACACTTTCTAAGTGAGCTTGTTTTATGATCGTTTTTGGAAGTCGAATACCTTGTGAGTTTCCGATTTTAATTAAAGTCGTCATATCTAACTCCTTTTTTAAGTAATTATATTGTAATTACTTTTTGATGTCAATATCCTTACACTCAAGAGAACTTTACATGTAAATCATTTCAAGCTTGACTGGCGTAATACTCTAACTCTTGTCACCAAAAACAATCCTATCAAGACTAAATCTCCCAGCACCTGATGTTATGAAGATCAATAGAAACAGCATATAATACACTGGTATCTCAAAACCATTATCGCCGCATGAGAAACCATTGTGAAGATGAACGGTGACGATCGCAACTAACATGACGACGATAAGAGGGATGGAGATCAGTCTTATCAAAAAACCAAGAGTTAAGAGCACGACGCCCGCCATCTCGGTGCTTGCAGCCATATATGCATTTAAGGTAGGAAAAGGGATTCCAAGGGAACCAAACCAACTAGCAATGGAATCAATATCACTCCATTTTATCATAGCGGGTCCATAAAAACCGTATGCTACAACTAATCTTGCAAATAACAATGAGATCCATTTACCATATTCACTAAGATGAGCATATTTCAAATACAACTGTTTAAGATTCATAGTAGACTCCTTTGTAGAGCTTGTCTAAGAAATTGATGGCAAAACTATTTTGCGTCACCGCATTTGCCTGCACCACATTTTGCAGACTTTTTAGGTTCAGATTTTTTATTTGCACCGCATTTAGCGTCAGCTTTCATTTCCATCTTTTTAGCCGATCCACATTTTGCTGTGCTTTTATTTGCATCACTTTTCATATCTGCTGCACTAAGTACCGTTGTACTCATTCCTATAAAAAATGTAACTCCAAGTAGTAATGAGATGAATTTTTTCATTCTTTTTCCTTTTTTAGTTTTAAGAGTCGTGACACTAAAATTTATCACAAGCTGATTTTACAACATTGTATTTTTCAAAACCTTTTAAAACTCTGCTTGCTGATTTTTTTAAAGTAATTATAATATTTTCTTATTTATTATAAAGAATTGATTTGAAGTTTATTGAAGAAGCCCGACATAATGTCGGGCTAGAAGTTTGACGAAAAAGGTACTCTATCTTTGGTTAATAACAGCGGCAAAAGTGTTAAAGAATTTATCTTGTAACTCTTTCATTCCCATCATCACATTGTTACACGTAAAGTGTTCGCCACCTACTGTACCG
>JBBRBK010000023.1:0-27795 GCA_038205935.1 Campylobacterales bacterium | reverse complement strand
GGAGCCCTTTCTGTAGGTATTGGTTTTGGTTTGCAAAACATTGTCTCCAACTTTGTTTCAGGACTTATATTGATGTTTGAGAGAAGCGTGAAAGTCGGTGATTTTGTGGAGCTCTCAGACTCGCTTCGCGGCCGTGTTCTTGATATACGAATGCGCTCGACGATCATCAGCACAAATGCAAATATCAATGTCATCGTTCCAAATCAAAACTTTATCGAAAACAATGTAATCAACTGGACAATGAACGATATGATCAAAAGGTTTGAGATTCCTTTTGACGTGGCATATGGTACAAAACCGCAAGTCGTGATAGATGTCATTATGAGGGCAGTCGAAAATAGCGGCTTTAGCGATATTTACAAAGATAACGAAAAAATGTCTAGAGTTGTTATGACAAAAATCAATAGCAGTAGTGTCGATTTTGAACTTTTCATATGGATCAAAGGGGATAATATTCTTAGACCAAAAAGAACTATATCTCGATTTTTGATCCTGATCTATGATACTTTATACGAAAATGGGATCGAAATACCATTTCCTCAACTAGATCTACATATCAAAAAGCAGAAGACAGAGGCTTTCCCACATGATTAAAACCATTTTCTAAGTCGAAAATATCCTAACAAGATAAAAGGAATAGCTAGCATAAGAAGGTTTGAATACTCAAAGGCATTTTTTGACTCTAAAATCGTTTCATGTCGAAAGTTCATCCCAAAATATCCTGTTAAAAACGAAAGCGGAATAAAGATAGTCGAGATGATTGAGAGTGTTTTCATAATCTCATTCATGCGATTGCTCAGTGTTGAGAGATAAATATCCAAAAAGCTCGAAGCACTGTCACGATACCCTTCAATCACGTCAATGATGTTGATAATATGCTCATATGTATCTTTAAAATAGATATAATATTGCTGGCTGATATTTTCAGACTGCAAAATCGTATTGATCACTTCACGTGTCGGCCAAACAGATTTTTTAAGTTCTATAAGTGTACGTTTGAGGTTATGAACTTTTTGAATACTCTCTTTTGTCGGCGAATACAGTATCTCATCTTCAAGCGATTCTATCTCTTCGCCAATTTTTTCCAAAGCGATAAAATACTGATCTACAAGATAATCGATAAGCGCAAAAAAGAGATACTCATTTCCCTCTTTTCTCATTCTTGAATCTTTCTTTTCAAGGCGCTTTTTAATCACATCAAAACTCTGTGGAGATTCATCTGCAAAAGAAATCAAAACATCATCTTTGAGTACGAAAGAGATTTGTGAAAATTTCAAGCCATCTTCTGTGTACTGCACATATTTAAGTATTGCAAAAAGATAATCTTCATATTCTTCAGCCATTGGTCGATGCGACACAGAGAGAATATCTTCAACTGCAAGTGGATGGATATTGAAAAACTCACAAATCTGCGCTATGGCATTTTGATCACTTATAGGCTCTACATGTAACCAAGTGGGAGCGACTAATTCTTTAGAATTATACTCATTTTTGACACATTCAAAATCATTACATGTTTGGATTGTAACTTCATCGACATTGTATTTTATAGTAGTGATTTGTGGATAACTGACACTGCGTGAACCTGTATAAATCGCGCTTCCCGGAGCGAGTCCGACTTTTTCTGTCATATTTTTTTCCATAATTAAAGTTGAAAGGATTGTAGCAGAACTGTTGTTAACGTTTAAAAAGAGGTTTTACACCCAAAGGGCACTTTACATGTAAATGAAAGCTTACATGTAAAGAGTTTTTAGAAGATTATAATCCCGCAGATTCCACAATTCTAGCCTGATGGTCCGTGATAAGAGGCTCAATGATTTCATCAAGTAAACCTCCACCCATAATCTCATCGAGTCTATAAAGTGTGAGCGTGATACGGTGGTCAGACATACGGTTTTGAGGATAGTTGTATGTACGAATACGTCCACTTCTATCGCCAGTTCCAACTTGTACTGCGCGTGCTTCGCTGTCTTTAGCTTGGAGTTCTTGCATTTGCATATCATACAAACGCGCTTTAAGAACTTTCATCGCTTTTTCTTTGTTTTTATGTTGCGATTTTTGATCTTGATTGGTTACCACGATACCTGTTGGTAAGTGGGTTATACGAACGGCTGAATCGGTAGTGTTGACACTTTGCCCGCCACATCCGCTTGAACGCATAACGTCGATCTTCAAATCGTTTTCATTAATGGTGACTTCAACATCATCCACTTCTGCCATAACGGCAACAGTGATCGCTGATGTATGGACACGTCCCTGAGATTCAGTTGCTGGAACACGCTGTACTCGGTGAGTACCGCCTTCATATTTCAACCGACTGTAAACCTGTTCACCTTTGATAAGTGCGATAACTTCTTTATACCCGCCCGATTCTGATGGAGATGTGCTTAAAAGCTCAATTTTCCATCCACGGTTTTCAGCATAACGAAGATATGCATCAAAAAGATCCCCAACAAAGATAGCCGCTTCATCTCCACCAGCTCCAGCACGAAGCTCAATGATGGTATTTCTATCATCATTTGGATCTTTTGGAAGTAAAAGCAGTTTTATTGCCTCTTCAATCTCATCTACTTGAGGTTCAAGCTCTTTGAGTTCCTCTTTTGCCATATCTGACATTTCAGGATCACCAAGCATAGATTTAGCATCTTTAATTTGTGCAAGCACAGATTTGTATTCATTTGCTTTATCAACGATTTTTGAGAGTGAAGATTGTTCTTTGGAGAGGTCTGTCATCCTTTTGATGTCAGAGGTGATATCAGGGGAACTAAGCAAATTGCCTAGTTCATTATAGCGGTTGATAAACGGATTGAGTTTATCTGATAGCATCTAATTCCTGATTATAGAGCGTTTACAGCTTTATGTAGACGACTTACTTTTCTAGCAGCAGTTTCTTTTTTCAAGATACCTTTGCTTACAAATGTGTGAAGTTGCTTATTTGCAACTTTGAAAGCAGCTTCTGCTTCTGTTTTGTTCCCTGCATCGATTGCAGAACGAACATCTTTAACAATGTTTTTAAGACGTGTACGGTAAAAACGATTACGCTCTGTACGAACGATAGTTTGGCGAATACGTTTTAAAGATGACTTATGATTTGCCATATAATGAGTCCTTCTCATAAAATTTAGTGTCGAATACTAGCTTAAAAATAATTAAATTTAAGTTAAAGCTAAACTAAATCGTCATTTTTATTTGAATATGCTAAAATACTGCCACTTATTGAAGAGGATTTTGTATGAAACTTTTTGGAACTGATGGTGTACGAGGACAAGCTGGGAGCTTTTTAACAGCTGGACTTGCTATGAGACTAGCTCAAGCTGCAGGTGTTTACTTTAAAAAAAATGCAAAAACAAAACGTATACTTGTGGGTAAAGACACAAGAAGAAGCGGTTATATGATAGAAAATGCAATTGTAAGCGGACTCACGTCTGTGGGATATGATGTCATTCAAATCGGGCCTATGCCAACTCCTGCCATCGCTTTTTTGACTCAGAACATGCGTTGTGACGCGGGTATTATGATCAGTGCATCCCATAATCCTTTTGATGACAATGGAATCAAATTTTTCGATTCACGCGGAGATAAGTTTTCTGTAGAGATCGAAAAAGAGATTGAAGCTATCTATTATGATGATTCAAAAATAGAAGAAGCTTGTGTCGTTGGAAAAAATATCGGTCAAGCAAAGCGTATAGATGATGTTATCGGACGCTACATTGTTCAACTCAAAAACTCTTTCCCTACAGAACATACACTTCAAGACATGAGAATCGTTTTAGATGCGGCAAACGGAGCGGGATACAAAGTTGGTCCAACCGTTTTAGAAGAACTTGGTGCTGAAGTGATCGTGCTTCATGATAAACCAGATGGTTTTAATATCAATGAAGGTTGCGGCGCTTTGCATACAAAAGATCTTTGCAATGCTGTGAAAAAATACAGAGCCGATCTTGGAATTGCACTTGATGGCGATGCGGATAGAGTTGTGATAGTCGATGAAAAAGGCGAAGTAGTTGATGGTGATCAGCTTCTTGGAGCACTTGGAATGTATTTACATAAACATAAAAAGCTCAAAGGCGATGGAATTGTAGCAACCGTTATGAGTAATCAAGCCCTAGAAGATACTCTAGAAAAAGAGGGATTGAAACTCTATAGAAGTGATGTCGGGGATAAAAATGTTTTAGATATCATGAAAAAAACAGGTATCAACTTCGGTGGGGAGCAAAGTGGTCATATCATCATGCATGATTACGCAAAAACTGGAGATGGACTTGTCAGTGCACTGCAGGTTTTAGCACTCATTATCTCAAAAAAATCCCAAGCTTCTAAGGTATTGCGCCCATTTGAGCTTTACCCGCAAGAACTTGTAAATATCAATATAAAGCAGAAGAAACCACTAGGAGAAATAGAAGGTCTCTCTGAGATTCTTGCAGAACTCGATAAAGATCATATTCGTCATCTTATAAGATACTCCGGCACTGAAAACAAGCTTCGTATCTTACTTGAAGCAAAAGATGAGAAAAAAATGAACGTTGCTATGAAAAATATCGTCGATTTTTTAGGTTCTAAACTCAATGCGTAATAGTTCTTACAAACTTATACTCACCCTTGTTATTTCTATGTCGGTGATCTTTTTAGCAGATCAGACTATTAAAGAGTTTTTTCTTTCTAAAGCAATGCAGATGTATGGAGTTCCCGAAGCGTTTCTTTATACGCACGCTGTAGATCTTTATGAGACAGCCTATGTCAACATGCGCCTTGTGTTTAACTACGGAGTCGCCTTTTCTATGTTTTCTTTTTTAGAAAGCTCTTTAAAATGGATACAGTTTTTACTGATATCAGGTGCTTTTGTTTATGTTATTCGCCTCAATAAAGCTTGCTATGCATTACCATCTGGCATTTTAATCGGAGCTGGTTTATCAAATATTTATGACAGATTTATCCATGGAGGCGTAGTTGATTATGTGTACTGGCATTACGGATTTAATTTTGCGATTTTCAACTTTGCAGACGTTATGATAGATCTGGCTGTTGTGTGGATACTGCTCTTAAATCTCAAACCACGCCTTTGCAAATAATTTAGGTTAAAGAACTTTTTAGGTATTATTGCCCAAAATTATCACATATAAAGTCCTCTGTACGGACATAAAGGAAACTGATGAATATCAACGCTAAAAAAATTGATGCAGCAAACGCTACAATAGAAGCAACTATTGCTAATGAAGAGATTCAGGCAAACGTAGAAAAAATAGCTAAAGAGCTAAGTAAAACTGCCAAAATAGCTGGTTTTAGAAAAGGTAAAGTGCCTTTGAGTGCTGTGAAAAAGCAGTATGGTGAAAAACTTGAGCAAGATGCTGAATCTCAAGGTTTACGTGATGCAATGGCTCAAGGTCTTAAAGATCTAGGCGTTACAAACGAAGCACTTATGGGTGAACCTCAAATCACTAAATTTGAAAAAGGTGCGGAGTCTATCGAAGTTGCTATCAAAATCGCTATGCGTCCAGAGATCGAACTTGGCGAATACTCTGCAATGGTGGAAGATTTTGAAAAACCAGCAGTGAGTGATGAAGAGATCACTGAACGTATCAAAAATTTAGCTGACTCAAATGCTGCACTTGTTGATGTAACTGAAGATCGAGCACTTGTTCTTGGTGATACTGCAAACATCAACTTCGAAGGTTTCTTAGATGGCGTTGCTTTTGATGGTGGAAAAGGTGAAAACTTTTCACTCTCCCTTGGTTCTGGTCAATTTATCCCAGGATTTGAAGAACAACTTGTTGGTTTGAAAAAAGATGAAGAAAAAACTATCAAAGTTACTTTCCCAGAAAACTACGGCAGTGATAAACTTGCAGGTAAAGAAACAGAATTTGCTATCAAAATAAATTCTATCCAAGAAAAAGCAGAAGTAGCACTTGATGATGAGCTTGCTAAAAAAATGCTTCCAGGTGAAGAAGATGCAACTTTTGATAAACTCAAAGAGCAAGTAAAAATTCAAATCGAGGGTGAAAAACTTACTCAACTTTATAATGATGAACTAAAACCAAAACTTTTAGAAAATTTCGTTGCAAAACTTGCATTTGCAATCCCTGAATTTGTTGTAGAACAAGAGATGGATATGGCTTTAAACAAAAAAGCGCAAACTATGAGTGAAGAAGAGATCGCTGAGCTTAGAGAAAATGCTGATAAAGTAACAGAAGTTCGCGAAACTTTCCGTGATGATGCTACAAATAGCGTAAAAGCAACTTTTATCATCGATGCACTAGCAAGAGCTGAGAAAATATCTGTAAATGAGCAAGAAGTTATGCAAACTATCTACTTTGAAGCGATGCAAATGGGTCAAGATCCACAACAAGCTTACAATCATTACCAAAACTCAGGATATCTTCCAGCTATCCAAATGGCAATGGTAGAGGACAAAGTTTTGAGTAAACTTTTAAACTCAAAGATAAAAGACGTATAAGATGAGTTATATTCCTTATGTAGTCGAAAAATCTGGGCGCGGAGAGCGCTCTTATGATATCTACTCACGCCTTTTAAAAGATCGTATCGTAATGCTTAGCGGTGAAGTTAATGATGCAGTGGCTTCAACTATTGTTGCACAGTTTTTATTTCTTGAAGCAGAAGATCCTGAAAAAGATATCTACTTTTACATCAATTCACCAGGTGGAGTAGTAACTTCTGGAATGGCGATCTTTGATACAATGAACTATATCCGTCCGGATGTTGCAACTATTTGTATTGGTCAAGCTGCTTCTATGGGTTCATTTTTACTCAGTTCTGGAGCAAAAGGCAAGCGTTACGCATTGCCACATGCAAGAATCATGATCCACCAACCTCTAGGCGGTGCGCAAGGTCAAGCTTCTGATATTGCTATCCAAGCTAAAGAGATTCTTCGCATGAAAGCGGAACTCAATGATATACTTGCAAAAAATACAGGACAAGATATCGAAAAACTTGAAAAAGATACAGATAGAGATAACTTCATGAGTGCAGAAGAGTCTAGAGAATATGGTATCATTGATGAAGTATTAATAAAAAAAGAAAAAGAGTAAAGAAACATCATGGCTAAACCATTAAGAAAACGTAGAGATATTACAAACATCCCCTCTGAAAGTCCTAGTACTTCTTCAGTGGGCAATAGCTCTAGTAATTTTAATGATCCAAGCAGTGATGTGGAGCTGTATGCAAAAGAGGTTTTAAACGCTCTTTTAAAAGACAGTCTCCCTCCAACACCAAATAATTTTTCACTCTATTTTGACAGAATACTTGAAGACAAAAGTGAAACTCTTAGAAAACAGATAAAGTCCATTCTTCAACTCGAAGAAAATAGTAATGATGAGTCTACTATAGAGTTAGAACACACTCTCAAGCAAGGCTTTGTTTCTGTCAAAAACATCCTGACCGTTTCCGCAGGTCTTTATAAAAATATGGCCTTAATGTCGAAAATCCTTATTAAAAGAAAAGATGAGTTACAAAATAAAGATACGTCCAATGTATTAAGCGTTGTCAATTCCCTCGAGACAGACCTTACTAAATTAGATGATATCTTAAAAAAACAGATTGATAATCTCAAGACTTTATATGAGCAAACAGCGACGATCGTTAAAAATGTAGAAAACGAAACAATTTTTGATAACAAATATGGGATCTACAATAAAAGATATCTTCTTAGTAAGATTACTCAGGAGATACAGCTTATTAAAGAGTTCAAACATCATAGCAGTCTTGTTATGATCGAGCTCTCAAAAGAACTTACTCAGGATAAAAGCAATGAAAGAGCTCTCTCTCTTATGACGAGAACTATTGCGAGATTACTTTTAAAAACATCCAGAAGAAGTGATATAGTTGCCCACTACGGAAACGGAGTTTTTTGTATGCTCTTAAAGCATACTGACACTGAGAGTTCTATCAAAGCGGCTCAAAGACTAGTTGAACTCGTCCATAACAGTAACTTTTTCTTAGCAGATAAAGAGATAGAACTAAGCGTTTCCATCGGCATTGCTCCAGTCTCAATCACATTAACAACCGAAGAGATTGTCGTAAATGCCCTTCAATCTATGGAAAAAGCGCATAAAGATCCTGATATTAGCTATGCATTAATTTCAAACGAGTAAAGATTATGAACCTAACAATACTAACCTATCCAGATAAAAGATTAAAACAAATTTCCAAAGATGTGGCAGTTTTTGACGCAAAATTACACCAACTACTAAATGAAATGAATAAAGTTATGCTTGGTTCTAATGGTATCGGATTAGCTGCCATTCAAGTCAATTTCCCTCTCAATATCTTAATACTAAATATCCCAAATAACGATGGAGATCAACCTCCTGAAAACTTAATGGAGATCATTAATCCAGTTATAATCAAGAAAAATGGAGCTACTTCCTACCAAGAAGGGTGTTTGAGCGTTCCTGGTTTTTATGAAGATGTAGATCGTTTTGAAACGATCAGCATAAGTTATCAAGACAGGCATGGAAATACAAAAGCTCTAGATGCTGATGAACTTCTTAGTATCGCTATTCAACATGAAATGGATCACTTGTTAGGTAAACTTTTTATAGAAAAACTTTCTTATGGAAGACGTAAAAAGTTTGAAAAAGAGTATAAACGTGCGCAAAAAGAGAAAAAAGAAGAATATTAATAAATATTTCAATTTGCAATAAAAAAAGCTCTTTTTTATCAATATGCTACGCTTACATGTAAAGTACCTCTTGGGTGTAAGGAATCGCAGATGAAACATGTTAAATGTGCTACATACGAAGGAATCGAAGCCAAAGTTGTCGAGGTTGAGTCTAGTCTCACCAAAGGGCTTCCATCTTTTAATATCGTAGGAATCGCATCAACATCTATAAACGAGTCAAAAGAACGTGTTAAATCTGCATTACTCACAAATAACTATACATTTCCTCCAAAACGTTTTGTTATCAGTTTAACTCCGAGCGATCTAAAGAAGCAAGGAAGCCATTTCGATTTGAGTATCGCTCTTTTGCTCTTGATGGATAGCGAAGAGATCGATATCTCAGAGTGGTTTGTTTTTGGGGAGCTGAGTCTTGATGGAAAAGTTCGAGAAAATGGCTACCTCTATCCACTTATCCTCTCTTTAGCAAATCAGCAACTCATTACAAAAGCCATTGTTCCAAAAGAGAGTCTAGAAAAGCTGACAAAGATAGCAAATGTTGAGTTTTATGGGGTTTCTCACATTAATGAAGCATTGGAAATTTTAAAAGACACCTCAGGCCAATTTATATCAAGCCAATCTTCTGCCATCATACATAAATATATAACAACACATGAACCACTCTATTTTTATACTAAATATAAATATGATTTCAAAGATGTAAAAGGTCAAAATATTGCAAAACGAGCTGCACTTATATCTGCAGCAGGCTTTCACAATATTTTGCTTGAAGGAAGTCCTGGATGTGGAAAATCAATGATAGCACAAAGACTCCGTCATATTTTACCGCCACTCAGCACATCTGATATCTTGGATATCGCAAAATTACAAGCTTTGGATGGGTATGAGCCAGATTTTATCCCGCTTCGTCCATTTCGTTCGCCTCATCACACTTCTACTACAGCGAGCATCTTTGGAGGTGGTTCTCATAATGCAAAAATAGGCGAAGTTGGTTTAAGCCATAATGGCATTCTTTTTTTCGACGAACTTCCACACTATAGTAAAAATATCTTAGAAGCACTCAGAGAGCCTCTACAGGACAATCAAATACGCATTTCACGAGTCAACTCTAAAGTCGAGTATCCCGCCTCATTTTTGTTTGTATCGGCTATGAACCCTTGTCCATGTGGGAACCTTCTTGATGGTGCAAAAGAGTGTAGGTGCAGTGAACTTGAAATCCAAAGATACAAAAATCGCCTCTCTGATCCATTTCTAGACCGTATCGACCTTCATGTCACTATGCAAAATGTCACTTTGAATGATACAAGCGATGTCACCTCCGCGCAGCTTCATAGCAAAGTTTTGCGAACTATAGAATTCATGGCAACACGTGGACAAAAAAGCTTCAACGGTAAACTAGATGATGAAGAGATAGAAAAATATTGCATTATGGATGATGAAGCTAAAGAGAGTTTAGAAAATGCCCTACACCGTTTTTCACTCTCATTTAGAGCGATCAAAAAGATACAAAAAGTTGCAAGAACGATTGCAGATTTGGATCAAAGTCAAATGATACGTAAAAAAGATATACTAGAAGCGCTAAGTTATAGAAGAAGATAGTCTTTACATGTAAGCAGATATCGTTACATGTAAAGTTTTCTGAAGATTATAAGAAAGTTGTTACCGCTTTAGTAACTAAAAAACCACCGATTACAAGCCATGCAAACATTGCTGCACCTGTATAAAGTGGAGCGATACCAAGACCTTTAAACTTCGCAAAACGTGTTCCCATACCAAGAGCGGTCATGGCCATCGTAAGTAAGAAAGTATCTGCTTCATTGACATTTGAGATAATAGAGTGAACTGTCTCAGCAATCGCTGCACCACCGCCTACTAAATACATCTCAATAAGTGAATTCAGACCAGCCATACCAATAAAATAAACCGCAAACCAAGGAATAACAAGTTTAACAGCATCTGTCGCAGAACCTGTCTTTTTAGCTTGATATGAAAGATAAAGACCCAAAACAATCAACATTGGAGCAATCATAATAACACGAGTCATCTTCACAATAACAGCACTGTTCGCCATATCAATCGGAGCATTTGGAATAGAAAATGGAACCGCGACAACTTGTGCAACTTCATGGATTGTTCCACCTGTATAAATACCAAACTGTGCCGGTGTCATATGTAAGAAACCAGATGCTGGCTCAATAATCGCTTGATACATAACAGGATATAAAAACATAGAAACTGTTCCAAAAAGAACAACCATACTGACAGCAACAGCTGTTTTATGCCCTTCAGCTTTTAAAACTGGTTCTGTTGCCAAAACTGCAGCAGCGCCACAAACAGCAGCACCTGATGCCGTAAGCATAGATGTGTCCATATCCATTTTAAATACCTTGTGCCCAATCCACGTTCCAAAAATAAACGTTGTACTGAGCATGATAAGAGAAACTAAAAATCCGTCCATACCAACTGCGGCGATTTGTTGAAACGTAATACGAAAACCGTAAAACACGATCGCAAAACGAAGAATTTTCTTTCCTGAAAATACAATACCTGTTTCCCACTCTTTTGGAAAATGATTATGTAAAGTATTTGCATAAAAAATACCGATTACGATACCCACAACAAGTGCAGATATGCCTAAGCCTTTGATTGGACCGAGTGCTGCGATATAAGTAGCTGAAGCCGCTACTAACGCAACAAATAAAATACCGCTAATAGTTCCCTTGCGGTTTGCTTTAGAAAATGCCATTAAATTCCTTTATATATAATTTGTGATTATATTCTATTTATTATAATAAATCCAATAAAATATATTTTATTTTTTATTCAAAATTATTTAACATTAATATCGAGTTTTGTCTTAACTTCTTTCGTTGTCTCCTGCGTAGCTTGTGCCGGAGTAAAAATGACTCTTGTAGGATCTATTTTTTGTTTGACTATCAGATACTCGGAGATTGCTTTTGCTCTTGAATCAGCAAGTATTTTTAACTCATCTTCACTCACAGGCATAAAGTTGCTATCTTCTTGCGTAAGTTTTGCCGTATACTCTTCGTTAAACTCTTTGATATCTTTATACTCATCTTTAAATTTAGCTTTTATTCCCTTGAGATTATCATGAGTCGAATTTTTGAGAAAGATTCCCTCAAGCATCTCAGCATTTAAGGCATTTCTTCGCTCTTCTTCATTCGTTGCACCACTTTTTTTCACAATCAAATCCATCAGCTTTTGTGTTTGAAGTGCTTTTTTATCTGTATTTGTATCATATGTGACTCCAACACTCAGAGATATACTGAGACGTTTTTGTAAAGCTTTTGTAATGTTGTCCAACTTTTCAATCTCAGGAGGAAGTAAAACTGTCTTACCCGGTTCAAAATCGATAGACTGCAAAGCATCTCCATTAAACCCAAGCATAGATCCTAAAAGTTTAAAAGGAGCGGTAACAGCTTTTGTAATCAAATTACCAAGAACTTTCCAAACCATCGCTCCGTATCTGAAATCAGGATTATTGAGATCGCCTTTTATCGGAAGATCAATATCAATAACACCATCATTATCCTCTAAAAGAGCAACTGCGAGACGAAGTGGCCAAACAGTAATGCTTGGATCTTTAACCGTCTCACCAAGCTTAATATGCTTGATAACGATGCTATTAGAAGCATCAAGTTTACCATCATTTATTTTATAGCCGAGTTTAACAAAAAGTTTGCCATCATCTATTTTATATCCAGCGAACGTTGCTGAGTATGCTGTGAGGTTATTGATGGCTAGATTACTAAAATTCACATTCATATCTGTGTATTTTTTAGGATTTGCCGCATTAATGGAACCTTGAATTTTTGCTGAACCATACTGATCCACGACACCATCAAGGTCAATTTTACTTGTCTCATTTTGCGCACTTGATACACCATAAACTTTTCCGTTCAAATCGTGTATATGTGTTTTAAATACATAAAAAAGAGATTGATCCATAAAATCTGCACTTCCATTTTTTATAGTAATATCCATAATCTTAATCGCAAACGGTTCTGATTTTTTTGCTGTTTGTTTTGACGATGCTGTTGCATTATGATCCGCTTTTACAGGTTTCATGAGTTTCGCAAAGTTGATCGTCTTATTTTGATCTATCAAAGTATTTGCATATAGAGAATCAATGAGTACTTTATCTATATAAAGCCTGTTTGGAGCGTAATCAAAGGTATATCCAAGATCTAGTTTATCAAAAGAAGTGAGGAATTTATGATCTCTGCTATCTTTTAATGCTATTTTTTCAAGTCCAAATTTACCCTTCACACTCATTTTTGGTGATTTTGAAACGCTGTCAAAATGCTCTTTTCCATTGATACTTAAAGCGCCATCTTCTATACTCAGATATGTATAAGGATAAATATATGGATTTAAAAACTTTAATCCAAGAGTATGAATAGCAAACTCCCCTTCTTGTCTGAGTGGTTCACGCTGTAATTTTCCGCCCAAGCTCATTGAACCAGTATGATTGATATGTGTACGGATATCATACTTAAACCAGCTTTTTGCATCCAAGTCAAAATCGCTTACATGTAAGAGCAGATTTTCAAGTGTTATCGCTTGATTTGGTTTGATATTGGTGTCTGTTAAAGTAAGAGTAGAGCTATTTAAATCAAAGTTTTTGAGTAAAAATTTTGGCTTACTTGTTTTGGATGATTCTGTAGCCGCGCTAAAACTCTCTGAACCACTCAAACTTAAAGCTCCATCAGCTTTGATGGGAGTCGTATATTTTGCAATATATGGATTTAAAAATTTTGATGTAAGATTGGTGATTGAGAATTCACCCTCTTGTTTTAGTGGCTTTAACTGCGCTTTACCACTTGCTCCAAGAGCTGTCTCGTGGTTGAGATTTGTATGAAAATCATAGCTCAACCAACCATCTTTGCCAAGAACAAAATCGTTTACATGTAAGGATATATTTTCAAGAGTAATCAGCTGTGAGGGATTAAGCATCGTGTCATTTAAACTTATTTTCGAATTCTCTAATGCAAATTTATCAAGTGTAACTTTCCACGGTTTAGTTGCATTTTTATCTTCTGCTTTATCAGCAGTTTTATTGATTTTTATATACTCTTGCCAATCGATTTTATTGCCAGCAAGTCTTTGCGCTTTAAGATCAACTCCATTGATTGTAACAGCAGGGATATGAACTTCTTGTTGTAGAGGTAAAGCACTGATTTTACTTACATGTAAAGTTGCAATACTTAATATATCCGATGGTTTATTTGTCGGTTTTATTCTAAGCCCTGAAAGACTCACTGAAGTATTGTCGATTTTGAAATTTTTAAGATCATCTAAATTGATATGATATTCTACGTGAGTGTTAAGTTTACCATCTGCAATTTCGATATTGAGCATATCTTTTATATATTTCCACTCTGAATAAAGCACAAGAGATTTTAGATCAAGAGTTCCATCTACGACAAAAGGCGAGATTGATTTAATACTATTAACAAGTTCAACACTTCCGCCATCATTGAAATCAAATTGTAAAACAGAAGATCCGGTTTTACTACTCTTTTTCCCTGTATCAACATTTTTTATCTTAAATTCTAAATCATCAAGAGAAGTTTTATACGGAGATTTTTTTGTATAGTCTTCATAAGCGATTGTTCCATATGTGATTGCTAAGTCATCAAGAACAAAACGAAAATCATTTTTTGAAGCACTTTTATTTTGATCTTTTGAGGGTTTTGCGATGCTAAGGAGATTGAGTTTTTTATCTTTTGCATAGACTATATCTAAAAATGGTTCTTGAAGCTCTACGCTTTTTACATGTATGGTTTTATTTAAAAGTGCAAATACTTGCAGATTGACATTTAGCTCACGAAGTGAAAATATCTTTTTTTTATCAGTTGAATCAAGCTCTACTGAGCCCAATTTTACTCTAAAAGTATATGGATTAAAGCTAGCTGATCCTATGGAAAGTTTCCCATTGATCTTTTCATTGGCAAGTTCAACAGCTTTTGTTTTAATAAGATAGGGAACTAAAAAAAAGCCAGCTAAGGTATACAGAGCAATTAAAACATAAACTGATCTTCTCAAAATCTTCATCATAACTCACTTCGGTTTTTATAACATTTTATCCAATAAAAAGTGAAGTTACCATGTAAAAGAGGATTTTTACCATTTCTGACAAAAAGAAGTGTGAAGCATAGGAGTTTCCTATGCTTTTTTTAAAGAGTTTTGTCGTCTATTTGATCGGGAGAAGATACATATTGTAATAACGGCCTTCAAAAATAGGTGATTTTTCCATTGTTGCTACATCTTCGAGCATTGGCCACACACGAAGTAAAACTTCTCTTGCAGCTTCTGGATGCGCCATTTCACGACCACGAAGAAAAACGCGAAATTTCACGTGTTTGCCTTCTGCTAGAAATTCTCTTGCATGTTTAACTTTGTAAGAGATATCATTTTCAGCGATTTTAACAGAAAGTTTAATCTCTTTTACATCGATTTTAGTCTGATTTTTACGTTGCTCTTTGAGTTTTTTCTCTTCTTGGTATTTGAACTTACCGTAGTCCATAATCTTCGCGACAGGTGGTTTAGCAGTCGGAGCGATAAGAACTAGGTCTAATCCCAAAAGGTTTGCTTTTTCCATAGCTTCATCAGTAGATATAATACCTAAAGATTCGCCACCATCTACGTTACAACGTACTTCAGGAACTCTGATATCGTCATTCATTATGACACGGTCTTGTTTTTTGATCAAAAATTTACCTCGTTTATTTTAGTTTGTATAAGCGAAAGAAACTCTGCTTCGCTTAGATTATATTGTTCACGCGTTCTTCTGTCTCTGATGGCGATCGTTTTGTTGGCAACTTCTTCGTCGCCCAACACGATAATCATAGGAACACGCGCCTTCTCAGCTGTACGGATACGTTTGTTTAAACTATCATTTTTAGAATAGATCTCACTGTCAGCACCGATATCAAGCAGTTTATCTGCTAACTCTTTTGCATATGCGTTATGAGATTCTGCAATTGGAACGATCGCAACCTGCGTAGGTGCGACGAACATTGGAAACTCTCCAGCATAGTGTTCCGTCAATATACCAACAAAACGCTCAAAAGAACCTAAAATTGCTCTATGAATCATAACGGGTTGAATTTTTTCATTTCCCTCGCCGGTATATTCAAGCTCAAATCTCTGTGGTAAGTTAAAGTCTAACTGAATTGTACCACACTGCCACTCACGCCCGATAGCATCGGTTATCTTTATATCAATTTTTGGTCCGTAAAATGCTCCGCCGCCCTCATCTATCTCGTAAGGAAGATTATGTTTGTCCATCGCATTTTTTAGAGCCTGTGTAGAAATTTCCCACACTGCATCGTCACCGACAGCTTTTTCAGGTTTTGTGGAGATCATCATTTTATAGTCAAAGTTGAATGTACTCATAATCTTATCGACAAAATCAACAACTTCTATAATCTGCTCTTCAACTTGTGCAGCAGTACAGAAAATATGCGCATCATCTTGAGTGAACTCTCTTACACGGAAAAGTCCATGAAGTGCACCCGTCATCTCATGACGGTGAACCACGCCATATTCAAAATATTTGAGTGGGAGATCACGGTATGAGCGAAGATCTTCTTCATATACTTTAATATGTCCGACACAGTTCATCGGTTTGATACCAAATTCGATTTTTTTCTCTTCAGACTCTTCTATATGAGTGAAGTACATATTTTCGCCGTAGTTTTGATAATGTCCTGAGACTTTCCAAAGATCGCTTTTCAGCATCTCAGGTCCGCGAACTGGCTCATAACCACGTTTTCTGTGTGCTTTGAAAAGAAGTTGTTCCAAACGGCTTCGTAGACGCGCGCCAGCAGGAAGCCAGAGTGCAAAACCTGCTCCAACCTCTTCACGGAAACTAAAGAGTTTCATCTCAGCACCGATCTTTCTATGGTCACGTTTTTCAGCTTCTGCCATCATTTCAAGATAGTTTTTGAGTGATTCTTTATCTGCAAATGCGATACCGTAAATACGAGTTAGAACCTCATTTTTTGAGTCTCCACCAAGATATGCCCCAGCAATTTTCATCAGTTTAAAATATCTAATAAAACCAATGTTTGGCAAGTGTGGTCCACGACAAAGATCTTCGAAATCACCTTGTTTGTAGATAGAAACCGTTTCGCTTGGAATGCGTTTCATAACTTCAAGCTTGAGATGATCATTTGCGAATTTGAGTTTTGCTTCATCCATAGAGATATCATATTTTTCTATCTCTGTTTTTTTCTTTGCAAGATTAAGCATCTCTTTTTCTATCGTTTTAAGATCCGCTTCACCGATAGTCGCAGAGGTTTTAAAATCATAATAAAATCCCTCTTTTACAACTGGTCCTACATAAAACTCAGCGTCAGGGTAGAGTGATTTGATAGCTTGCGCCATAAGGTGCGCCGTTGAATGGCGTAAAACTTCGAGTGACTCTTTTGAGTTATCTAGTTCTATCGGCTCACCCTCTATACCAAGCGCCTTTGCAGTCTGCAAGTCAACAATTTCACCATTGTATTTCAATGCGATTCTATTCACGAATATTATCCTATTTGTTACATACCAAAAGATGATATGTAGATTTTTAAAATTATTGCATTATGCCTAAATATTGCTTTATATCGGATGAATTTTTACAAGAAGATTGCTAATTTTAGGTTTTCAACCCTTACATGTAAGGGTTTTTCAGTACTCTATTTGTAGTAGTTTTTAACGCCGTTCATCGTTCTACCCATATTGAGTAAAACCATATCAGCGACCACAATTGCTGCCATCGCTTCGCACACGATAGTTCCACGGATCGCGACGCAGGGATCATGTCGCCCTTTGAGTGAAAAATCAACCTCT
This sequence comes from Campylobacterales bacterium, assembly GCA_038205935.1. Classification (GTDB taxonomy): domain Bacteria; phylum Campylobacterota; class Campylobacteria; order Campylobacterales; family Sulfurimonadaceae; genus Hydrocurvibacter. The sequence continues at coordinate 10,298 of JBBRBK010000023.1, read as the reverse complement.
TCGTTGTTACATGTAACAGTATGTTGCTCTTGAAAGATCGAAGGCGTTGGTTTAAAATAGACGTTTAAGATGATATCTTCGCCATTGGTGATGCCGCCTAAAATTCCACCTGCGTGGTTTGTAAGAAATCCGTTTGCTCGGATCTGATCATTATTTTGTGAACCAAGTTTTGTCGCACTGATAATACCATCGCCTATCTCGACCGCTTTGACAGCATTAATTCCCATCATTGCATCTGCTAAAACTGCATCCATCTTATAATAAAGCGGTTCACCAAGTCCCATCGGTGCATTTTTTATCACAACACGAGAAACGCCACCGACAGAATCGTGAGCATCTTTAGCTTTAAGAACAGCCTCTTTTTGAGCCTCTTCTACCGAAGCATCAAGCCCATAAATAATACTTTTTTTCGCATACTCATAATCAAAACTTGTCGCTTTAATGCCATCAATCTCGCAGATTCCACTTTCTATCTCAACTCCAAGCTCTTGCAACATTAGTTTTGCGATAGCTCCAGCTGCCACGCGAGCGGCTGTCTCACGTGCCGATGAACGTCCTCCGCCTCTATAATCACGAATGCCGTATTTATGAAAATAAGTAAAATCCGCATGTCCGGGGCGAAACACATCTTTGATGTTTGAGTAATCTTTTGATTTTTGGTTTGTATTATAAATAACCATCGCGATAGGTGTTCCCGTAGAAAGCCCCTCAAAAACACCGCTGAGTATTTCGACTTTGTCATCTTCTTTTCGCGCTGTTTCAAACTTGCTTTTTCCAGGTTTTCTGCGATCAAGTTCACTTTGGATAAATTCTTCATCTATAAAAAGTCCAGCAGGAACGCCATCTACGACACAGCCAAGTGCCTTTCCGTGGGATTCTCCAAAAGTTGTAAAACTAAATCTTTGTCCAAAACGATTCATACATGTTCCTTTTGTAAAATCTCTATGGCTATAAATGCCGCTTCTTGCTGTGCTATTTTTTTACTTTTTCCAAGCGCTCTGGCATACTCTCTACCCTCGATGATGACTGCGACTTCAAACTCTTTTTTATGGTCAGGTCCACTGCTTCCAACAAGGCGATACTCTGGAGTTTCACTAAATCTTGCTTGTGTAAGTTCTTGAAGCGTTGTTTTGTAATCACGAAAAAGTGAATCAAGCGATATCTCTTCATAGTTTTCTTCAAGTAGAGAAATCATAATCTCCTGAACTTTGTGTAAACCTGCTTCAAGATAGATTGCACCCATCAACGCTTCAAATGCATTGGATAAAAGTGAAGGTTTTGTGCGCCCTTCATTGTTTTCCTCAGCATTTGATAAAAAGATATGTTCTCCAAGTCCAAGTACATTTGCAAGCATATTAAAGCCGTTTTCATTCACAAGTGAAGCACGAATTTTGGAAAGTTTCCCCTCATCTGAAGTTGGAAAATTTTTGTATAGATATTCTCCGACGATGAGATCTAAAACAGCATCTCCCAAAAATTCAAGACGCTCATTATCGTAGGGCTGTTTATAGCTTTTATGCGTCAGCGCTTCGATAAGGAGCTGTTTGTCTTTAAATGTATAACCTAGTTGTTTCTCTAATGAATCCATATTGCCCTCTTCCTTTATTATAATTGATCTTTTTGCTTTTGCGCTTGCTCTTTTGCAAGAAGATCACATTTTTCATTTTCATCATGTCCATTATGCCCACGAACCCAAGTTGCTTTTATCTTATGTTGTTTTGAGACTACAAGATAATCCATCCACAAATCCGGATTTTTCACTTTTTTAAAATCTCTTGCAATCCATCCAGCAATCCATTCATTAATCCCTTTAACCACATAAGAAGAATCAGAGATCACCTCAACTTGGCAAGGCTCTTTAAGTGCTCTTAGCCCTTCGATAACGCCGAGGAGCTCCATACGGTTGTTTGTCGTATGAGCCTCTCCACCGCTTATAATTCGTTCTTTGTCATTATAACGAAGGATTGCACCATATCCACCCGGACCTGGATTGCCAAGCGCACTTCCATCACTGAAAAGAGTTATTATTTTCACTGTATTCCTTCGAGATGATTGGTTCGCTCAAAACAGAGTCTATCGCATGGCAAGATGGACATCTATGAAATGCAAATGGATAGATCTGCTTACACTGTTTACAGATGTATTCAAAAGTGAGTGTTGCGCCTTTATAATCAGTTTTTCTAAGATTGATAAGAAGATCAAATTCAAAGACTGAACTGTTTTTTTCTAAGGCGACAAAACCTTTTGCGCTAAAGAGTTCACGCAAATAGACATTTTGCGAAATTATATCAAAATCGATAGCATCAAGAGAAAGGTTCCACAAGAGATCGCTCACTCTTTCACATTGAGACTGATCGAGATTTTGCCATGCTAATTTTGGATGCTTTTTGAATAAATATTCAAAAATAAGGTAAGTTAATCTTCTATGCTCTTTATATAAAGCTAAAAGCTTCTGTGTTTTTTCATTTTCATCTATCGTATAATCATTTAAGAGTAAAATCGTTTCAAGATAGATCTTATCGCTTTTAACATCTTCGCCAAGTTCATCCAAAGGTTCTAAAACACTGAGCGCGGATTTATAATCTCGAAGATGCTCATAGATAAGAAGAAGGTAGCGCAAAGCTTGCGGGGTTCTTGGATTTGCTTTGAGTATCTCCAAAAAAACGTTTTTACTGCGTTCTAAAAAACCAGCTTTAAAGTAGGTTCTACCAAGTAAAAACATGATCTCTTTTTTATTGACATCTTCTTGCTTATTTGCCAAAAGTCCATAATAAATCTCTATACTTTTTTCATATTGACCATTTTTAGAATACGAATCTGCAAGTAAAAGCCAAGACTTTGATGATATTTTAGAGGAGGACAGCAGCTCTTTTAACTCTGTTTCGGAGGGTGCAGTTTTAAACTGACGTAAAAATCTGTCCAGATGTCGGTGGTCATCTTTTGTTTTAAAACGTCCCCACCAGTAGCTAAACAAGGCGATCACAAAGACCAAAACAAAAAAGACGATGATCCCAAACAAAGGGTCTCTATATTCTATAAACAGACTATTCATAAATGCGATTATATCAAACAAAAATATAAAGAACTCATCTTGACGAAAAAAACATTTTTTTTATTGACTTTATACGTCAAAAAATACTATAATGACGATGAAACTAAAAGTCAAGAGGAGTTTTAACGCTATTATGGTTCACACTTATATTCGTTCAGACAAAAATTTTGAAACTGCGTATGAACAACTGAAGTTCATAAGTTTATATGCCAATCAAAAAGGGATAGTTGTAGACGAAGAATTCATAGACCAAAAATCTCAGAACAAACGCTTAGATGAAAGAGATGAAGTTGCTTCATACTTTAAACATGGAGCAGGCGGGATTCTTTTGGTTTATGATACTTGGGTTTTGAGTACAAATATGGAAGATGCTGTTCAGATGTTTAGCTGTCTTCTTAAGAACTCTTATGAAGTCCACTTTGTAAAACAATCTGTTATAATTTCCCGCGAGAGTGATGTAATGCTTGTTTTGGGCCTTATCGACGAGCTACGACAAACTCTTCAGGATAACTCAAAAAAGTCTATTGGTAGACCGAAGGGAAGCCGATCATCATCAAAATTCGATCAATATCATAATGAGATTTTATCTCTTATAAAATCAAATAAAACCGTCAGCGAAATCGCTCGGGTCTTACATGTAAGTCGCAGTTCCTTGAAGGATTACATAGAATCACGTGAGTTAAAAAATTTCGCATCTGGTTACACAGTTCATGAAACACCAGAAAATGCCGAGGAAAGAGTGATAAATAAAATCACTTGTCCTCAAACAATCAAATAAGGAGAAACAATGGCTACTATTGACAAGCCCTTAAAAAAAGAAAAAACTACACCATGGAGAATGATGAGATATGTTGGATTTGCTATCGCAACGACTATCTCTCTTGCGATTCCATGGATCACAATGAATGGGAATCACCTATTTTTACTCAGTTTTGACAAACTCAAGCTTCATCTTGGATTTGTACAGTTTGACATGCAAGAGATGTATCTTATGCCATTTCTACTGATGATCATGTTCCTTGGAGTCTTTGGTCTTACAGTTCTTGGCGGACGTGTTTTTTGTGGATGGATGTGTCCTCAGACAATATTTCGTGTTGTTTACCGTGATTTGATCGAAACAAAAATCTTAGGTCTTCGCAAACGTATCAAAAACAAACAGCAAGAACCAGATATGTCAAAAGCTGAAAACAAAGTCAAAAAGTTGATCGCTGTTCTCATATGGATGGTTTTGGCAACAGTTGCAGCAGCTGACTTTATGTGGTTTTTCGTACCACCTGAAGACTTTTTTGTTTATATGCAAAATCCAGGTGAGCACATGGTCGTTGTAGGCTTTTTAGCTAGTGTCGTCGCATTTTTAGTCTATGACATCATCTTCTTAAAAGAAAACTTTTGTGTTTATGTTTGTCCTTATTCAAGAATTCAGTCGGTTCTTTATGATGATGACACGATTATGGCCATTTACAATCCTCACCGTGGTGGCGATATTTATGATGACAATAAAGAAAAACAGTTTACAAAACAAATAGACCTTTTAGCAGTAAACCCATCAGCTGAGTGTACTGCGTGTGAGAGCTGTGTAACTGTTTGTCCTACACATATCGATATTCGTAAAGGATTACAGCTCGAATGTATCAACTGTCTTGAGTGTGTCGATGCATGTACAACGGTAATGGGAAATCTTGGAAAAGAGAGTCTTGTTGTTTGGTCAAGCGAACATGAGATCTATGATCAAGGTAAAACAAGATACTTCAGACCAAAGATCATTGGTTATGGCGTTATTTTGGTATTGCTTGCGGTCATCGTTGGCGTTATGGGAAGCAAAAAAGAGCATATGCTTTTAAATATCAATAAAGAAACTCGTCTCTATTCTATAGAAAAAATAGGACATGATGAATATGACGTTAAAAACTCATATATATTCCTGTTACAAAATACTCAAGATCAAAAATACAAATTTTTCTTTGATGTTATTCCTCCAAAAGGGATGGAAGGCAAGATCAAACTTGAACAACCTACAGCTCCGTTTGAAGTTTCACCTGACGTGAAAAAGAAAAAGATTGTTACACTTCATACAACTGATGAGCTCGTAGATGATGCAAAGAAAGACACGGTTATCCCTATCACTATCAAAGCATATGCTTTAGATAAAGATGGAAAAATCATAGATAAAATAGTCGTTTATAGACAAGCAACATTCACATATCCTCGTGAAGATATGCTCGAAAAAGAGACAGAAGGGAAGTAACCCTTCTCTTCTTTACATGTAAGAATTTTAAAGCCTTACATGTAAAATACCCGTTAGGTGGACACTTTTAATCCTCTAACTTCCCCGCCAACTTTCTATAACTCTCTGAATGTTCTAAAAGCTCTTCGTGTGTTCCACTTGCTACTATGTGCCCTGCTTGAAATACTAGTATCTTATCTGCATCTTCTATAGTGCTGAGTCTATGTGCGATGGTAATGGTGATCTTATCTTTTGCATAGTTTTTAAGTGCGTTTTGTATCCGTTTTTCACTTTCATTATCAAGGGCGGAAGTTGCTTCATCAAAGAGTAAAAGTGAAGCATGTTTGTAGATAGCGCGAGCTATGGCGATGCGCTGACGCTGACCGCCTGAGAGATTTGAACCAAACTCCTCCATAAGCGTATCTATGCCGTTTTCAAGCTTTGAGACAAACTCTGAAGCGTCGGCAAGTTTTAAAGCTTCTTCAACTCTTTGGCGGTCTATTTCTTGTCCATAAGCGACATTAGCCGCTAACGTGTCTTGAAAGATATAAACACGCTGAGAAACAAGCGAGATATGATGGCGAAGCGACTTTTGTGTGTACTCTTTAATATCTTTGCCATTGATGAGTATCTCGCCACTTGATGTCTCATAAAAACGCAATATAAGATTAACTAGAGAGCTTTTCCCACCTCCGCTATCGCCTACAAGAGCGATATTTTGTCCATCTTTTGCACTAAAACTGATATCTTTTAAAGCCTCTTTTTTATTGTATGAAAGTCCTACATGTAAGAACTCGACAGAGTTGATATCTTCATCCAAAATAAGCTCACCGTCTTTAATAGTGTTATCAATATCGAGCACTTCAAACACACGCTCGCTCGCAGCCACGGCATCTTGAATCTTTGAATAAATAGAGCCGATACGGCGGATCGGCTGAAATACAAGCCCCACAGCTGTTAAAAATGCCGTGAATTCTCCAACTGTCATGTGGTTATTATAAACTTCATGACCGCCTACAAAGATAACAGCGGCAAGTCCACCTGCCCCGATGAGCTCCATGATAGGAGAAATGATCTCGCCTACATAAGTAGACTTCATATTTATCTTAAAAAAATTCCAGTTTTCTACTGAAAAACGCTCCATTTCATAGGCTTCTGTCGCGTTTGCTTTGATGATCTCACTGTTGTTAAAAACCTCCGTAAGTCGTGTCATGACATCGGCATTTTTTGCTTGTGAACGGTGAGAATATTTTTTCAATTTTCTTGCAATTGCAACCAATGGATAGATAATCAACGGCACCAATATAAGCGAATAAAAGGCAAGTTTTGGGTTAAGATAGATCACATAAGCGATGAGCGAAACAACCGTAATACTCTCGCGAAATAGCTCAGGAAGCATATTTGATACAAAGTATTGAATGCGCCCTATATCATTTGTAACACGAGAAATAAGTTCTCCACTTCGATTAAGATATAAAAAACTCATATCAGATCTAATAATCTTTTCTAAAAGAATTTCACGAAAACGAGAAACAATATGCATACCAATGTAGTTCATATATACAGACTGGATATAACGTCCAAGAGCCTTTAAGAAGTAAATCCCCACAAGACCAAGCGGAATGAGATAAAGCATAGCTTCATCACGTTTTATAAACATATCATCCATTAATGGTTTCATGATCTGTGCTGTTGCTGTCGTCGCAGCAACGGTCAAGGCTATGCCTATGAGGACATAAATATATTGTAATTTATACTCTTTGATGTATGGGTAATACCGTTTATAAATTTCTTTCAAACTTTACCTTTATTTTTGCGATTTTATCAAATATTCTGTTACTGCTAAAGAAGCTTTATACTGAGCATCGCACTCTTTTTGCAACTGAGTTTTTGGCTTGGTGGCTTTAAAACCACCGTCATTTGCGACGATTACACCATCGTCATTGTATCCGCAATGGAGTCTCTTTGTATCTAAAAGATTTGTTCCGATGGCTGTGTAATTCACATCCGAAAGAGTAAGATTGTAAAGTGTCGGAAAGATATCTTTATCTGAACCAGCCATTTTGGTATTTATCCCCTTTGTTTCATGGCGTAAATATGGCGGCAAATAAATATAAAAAGGGATACGTTTCGTTTGTGTATAATAATCATCATAACGCATAATTCCCTCAACCGTATTATTGTCTCCAGTAATGGCTACGACGGTATTATCTCTAAGCGACGAGCCTTTGAGAGCATCCATAAATCCTCCAACCATATCTAGCGCATACTGATAATCCTGAAACCTTTGATGATTAAGATCCAGATCGCCTACAAGATGTTTTTTTAAGTCATCAGAAAATACAAGATTTTTACTTGCATAATTCACATCCAGTTTATACGGAGGATGGTTATTTGTCGTCATCACCACTATCAAGAGCGGTTTTTTCGCTTCTTTGAGTTTTGCTAACACAAACTGATGCAGATACTTGTCATACACACCCCAATCATGTGAGACTTTTTTCTCATCTAAATGAAGCTTTTCAACAATAGCCGCTTTTCCATACACATGATCAAACCCTTGACGGGAAAAAAATGCTCCGACATTTCTCCATGAAAGGTCACCGCCATACACAAACATCGTCTCATATCCAGCTTTTTGATACACTTTTGCACTCGCCTGAGAAAATGAGGTATTGAGATATTGACTTTGCCCAAATGTGGTTGCTCCCGGACGCGCTGTAGTGTTGAGCATCAAAGGTTCTAAATCTTCAATCGTGCCATTGGACGTGGAGATAAAGTTTGTAAACAGTGTATCTTGGGCAAAATGCTTTTTCAAAGAACGCATAATGTCAAAACTCTCACTTTGATACACCAAAATTGGCATCCCAAAACTTTCTACGACTTCAAGCACAACATTTGGAGGCTTTTTTTCGAGCGTTGCATCTTTTTTTGTCTGGTACACGATATTTGATAAAAGATCTTTTTCATTGATCTCTTTTTTGCCCGTCTGCACTCTAAATGCTTCTGGTAAATTTCCGCTATAGCCACTCATCTTAATAAGATCATAACTACCGTCTTTGCTCTTTGCATACTGATTTTCTGCTTTTATCATCGCATGCACTGCATTTTGGGGAAGCTTATTTATCACCGCATCAGATGAAACATCTGGAATATATACAGCTAAAGGAAAAAGCCCCACAGAACCGCGCACAGCTAAAAAGACCACGACAAAAAGAGCCACAAAGAAACCGCTTTGCGTAAAATAGTTCCACTCTTTATGTGCTATCTCTTTTTTCTCTTTGATAAATTTTGCGATGGCTAAGTAGCCACCCACAACGTAAATGAATCCAAAAATTTCATATAACCAAAGGTTGTAGTTCTTTTTTGCTATCTCAAAAAGAGCTTTTGTATCATCATCAAAGATTCCAAAAACCATAACAGACATGTGATCACCAAAAAATGAAAAATACCCGACATCAGTGATAATCAAAACTGAAAGTATCAAGAAAATGAGAAAAAAGTAAAGTTTGAAGAAGCTATTTACAAGAGAGCTTAAAAACTTCAGACGGAAGATCCACAAAAGAAAAAGCACAAGTACAGGCATAATAAACGTATATCCCAAAGCACTTACATCGAGGCGAAAACCTATCCAAAAAGCATCTGTAAGCTCTGCTAAAGTGTATTTTGCATCTTGTGCATACCGTACGAAAAGGTAGATGCGGACTAGACTAAGCATCACTAAAAAGAAAAGTTCGACCTTAAAAAAAAGCTTCAACTGATGAAGCAAAAATGAGAAATGTGCTGTTTTATTCATATGAAATTTTACCCTAACCGTCATTAGCCGTGTTTTTGATTTATCAGGAATTTTACCTTAATTTAGGTACAATTTTATGATTTAAAACTCTTATAGGATATGTGATCATGCAAACTATACAAATCAACAACCCTGAAATCGAAAACTTTATATCTTCACAATATGGCAATGACACACAGAGTTTACTTCGTGATTTTGTAAAATTTATGAAATTATCATTAAGTGATGGTTATCTTGCAATCACGAAAGATGAAGCGACTAGAAGAATCACCCAAGCTGTTGAAGAAGTAAAGAATGGAAGTGCTATTCTATTGAACCAAACAGAATATGATGATGATATGAATGAGTTCATGAAAAGTTTATAAGTGATAATTTTTAGAAGAAAAGAATACGGGATTGCATTAAAAGTTATCATCTTGTTTATTTCAAAAGATAGCAGGAGTAGAGCTTTCAACTTTAAAAGTCAATTAGACAATAAAATAAACGAGTTAATGAACTTTCCTTACAAATTTCAACAATCAAAAAATCATACTGATGCAGATGTTAGAGATATGACTTTTAAAGGTTATACAATTACATATCTCATTGAAAATGAAAAAAATAGAATTTCAATTCTTGATATTTATAAGTGGATTGATAAATAAAAAATAATAGAGAAGAGAAAATATGAAGAAAAAGATATTGGTAACGGGTGGCGCTGGATTTGTTGGAAGTCATCTTTGTGAGAGATTGGCTCAGGATGCAAACAATGAAGTTTATTCACTTGACAATTATTTTACAGGAAGCAAAGAAAATCATGTGGCAAATGTCACTTACATCGAGGGTTTGACAGCTAACATCTCAGAGCTTGTCACTTTCACGCCTGATATGGTTTATCATCTTGGAGAATACTCAAGAGTTGAGCAAAGTTTTGATGACATCGAAAAAGTTTGGAAGTTCAATAAAGATGGTATCTTCGCAGTTTTAGAGTTTGTAAGAAAAGCCGGATGTAAAATACTTTACGCTGGAAGCTCTACAAAGTTTGGCGATGGCGGTCTTGGCAGAAGTGCAAGCCCTTACGCTTGGACAAAAGCTACAAATACTGAACTTGTCATGAACTACGGGAACTGGTTCAATGTACCGTATGCAATCACTTACTTTTACAATGTTTACGGACCAAGAGAGATACAAACTGGAAAATATGCAACCCTCATCGCACTTTTTAAAGAGAAGATGAAAAACGGCGA